>CAMGGF010000001.1 GCA_946055445.1 uncultured Ruminococcus sp.
CATGCACATACATAATATTTGAATACTTTTTCAAAAATCTGCGGTCGGCTTTTTGTGCCAAATCATACACAGTGCCGTTTTCAATTAAATCCGCAAACGCTTCCTCGAATACGGCACGGTTGGAAAATCGAATTTCAAAAGTTGTTTCGCCGTTTTGCAGTGCATTACTTATACATTCGGTGATACGCGCACGCGCGTCCGAATCATACTGCTTAAACAACAATTTCTGATATACAAAGTAATTGTATTGCTCGTATATGCACCGATTGGCGGCGGGAGACATATCCAAATGATTGGTTTGCACATCCGCATCCGCAACATTAAAATAGGTGTGGCTGTACCGATTTATGGAAACCGAATCCAAATCGTCCCAAGTGGCATCTACATAATAGTTTTGGCCGTCAATCCGCACCAAATTCCACATATGCCCTTCTGTGTCACCATCCGCATTGACGCCGGTCCCCGTCACTAAATAATTTTGTATACCGACAAAGTCACACACAACTTGCAACGCACGCGCATCCCCTTAGACCAAGGATTTGCCGAGCACCAAAGCGTCATAGGCGTTATAGCCCACGCCGCTGTCCTGTGTTTCATACGCCATTCGTGCGCAAACCGCATCGTGCAAATACAGTTCCAATGTGAATGTATCCGCAGTTGCCGGCAACGCACGCAAAATATCCTGCACAGCCGCATGCAACGCGTCAGTATGTTCGTTACAGGTTTGCACATCGCACACATATTGCGGCACAAAAAAGGCTTTTGCCCCTCTCGTAACAATTTGACTTTCGTTTTGCATACACAGCAAATCCGGATTGTCATAAGACAACGCCTGAAACATTTGGTGAAAATCCTCTTCCTTCAAAGGCGGAATTTCAATTTCTTCGGGATGTGTGCGAATTTGCGCCAAAATATGATTATATGCAACTTTTCCGTCGCGCGACAGCGAATCATAATAGTACCGAACCTCTTGCTGTGCAGTGTGCGCCTCTATTTCTGCTTCTGTTGCGGAAAAATCGGTTGGAATCCACATTTGAATTCTGTCGAAATTAAAAATTGCCGCTAAACAAATCAACAACACAGCAATACAAAGAATACTCGCTTTTTTCATATGCTCTCCTCAACAAAAACAGTATCTCGCATCGCAACATATACATTCACAAGTCCGTTTGAATCCGTTATGTCGACAATCGAAAAATTGGAGTCGGACAGATTAAATAATGTGTTAAACTGTTTTTCACGGTTCTTGCCGCTTAACGACTGCAAAGTTGCCTGCACCAACGCCGCCGTTGCCTGACTTTTGCCGTTTGTATCCGTAAAATGCAGATATTTCACCAGCAAATCACCGGTTAAAGTTTGTTCGCCTGCATCTAAATACAAACTGAAATCCGAACTGCGATAGGAAATCGCCTCCGGAATTTGTAAAGAGACATCTCCGACAGCCGAAACGGCTTTCTTCAAATTGCTTTCCGTCAATTTCACATAACGGTCAATTTGCACTTGATATGCGGAAGAGACTGCATTTTTTAAGCCCGCCAAACCGTTCTTTTCAAATACGGTTTGAAAAGACATATCCCCTGCGGAAGAAACAGCCGCATCTGTATCCAACGCGCAAGCAGTAATACGGTTTTGTTCTGCGTCAGCGCGCACAACAGCAAGCAAAGTAAGTTGATCCTGTGTATCACAACAAACAAGAAGCACCGCCGCATTACGCACCGTAAGCGTATTTTCCGCCGCAGTGGTCTGTTCTGTTGTAGTTTCGGGATTTTCCGATGCATTTAACAAATTATGCAAATCGAAATTGATGGATTTCATAAAAATCAAAGTGGAAACACTGCCAAGCACCAAAACAAATGCGGCAAAGGCAACAATGAACGCACGAAAGCGTTTGGTTTTTTCGTGTTGCTCGCTTGTGAAATGCAATTTGCTCTTTTTTCGCACGCCGTCATCCCCTTTTCCTTGCGCATCATACAGAAACAGTATAGTATAAACCGTTCTTCCCGGAAGAAAACCGAAAACCGCACATTTATGATTCTTCTTTGTATTTCTTTTTTAAGAGAACAACGGGAATCAAAATGAACACGGCAACTGCCGCCGACGCCCAAAACATAACCGCACCGGGCGCAGAAGTCACAACGCCGTATTCATTTGTATAAGTCACCGAGGAAATTCGGCAAATCAAATTGCCGATAAACGGCCCGACAAGCATCGGAATCAACACATAAAATATCATCCGAATGCCTTGGAAAACGCCGACTTTCCCCGCCGGCATAAAATCACGCACCAAAGCGTTGGTTGCAATGGAAAACAATGCCCACCCCAAAAGCGCAGGGACGGCGCAAATAAAAAACAGCGCGACATTGTCGGCAAATCCGGTTGCAATCAGTCCTGCCACATATAAAAGCACGGAAAAAATCAAGAATTTTTCTTTGCCGAGTTTATCCATCAATTTCCCTGTAAACACAACCAAAGCAATCGCCAAAATTACTATAATCGCCGCCGCAAGCATCACCGAAGGCGTCAGCGAAGCCAAAACGCTGTCTAAACTGAACTGCATAACATTGCCGAGATAAATAAATATATACGGGAAAAACACCTGAAATGCCGTTGCAGACAGGCAATATGCCGCCAGCGTAAGATACAGGCGTTTATTCTCTTTTACGACCGACGGCTTAAAGCCGTACAGCAAATCTTTTACATACGATTCGCTGACTTCTGTTTGGATTTTTCCGTCCTTTAATGTGCATAAGCCGATTACACCGCAAACAGATACAATCGCACCGAGGACAATAAAGAATACATTGTAACCGATGCCGCCGACTGCACCCGCAAGCCCCATCACCGCCGCAGTTGCAATTAAAGGCAAAAGCGCCAAGACGCTTTCAACCGTTGCGCGATTTTTCGTTGTTGTTACATCCGTTACCCACGCATTAAACGCCGCATCGTTACCGCCCGAACCGATAAAAGTCATTACACAGTCCATCACAATCACAAAGGAAACCGTAACCGTCAGAATTTTTGTTTCATCGGACAAATGCAACAGCGCGGCGGTATTGTCGCGGGAAATCACCCCGAACACCGCCGTAGTGATGCCCCAAAGAATATACCCAAATGCAATAAACCGTTTGCGATTTCCGGCTTTGTCACTCCAAGTACCGATTAAAAATGTTGAAAACACGGCGGTTAACGCACTGAACGCAACCATCAGGCTGATTGCGCTCATCACATCTATTGTATTGTCCACTGCGGTTTGCGTGGCGCCGTTGTAGACGGAATTATACAAAAATGTGTTAAAGAGCATATTTTCAACTGCCCAAGCAATTTGCCCCATAAACCCAAACAAAATCACATTAAACCAAATGCGTCCGCCGAGTTTGGCTGTATCTCTCGTCATAAAAATCACTCCTACAATCCCTATAGGAAAAATATAGCATACAAGCGGGCAAAATGCAACAATACAGAAAAAGAAAACCTCACAAAAGGCGGGCCTTCTGTGAGGTCGGTTCGTAAGCGTTACCCTGCGTCTTTCGGTGTTTTCGAAACACCGTTTTTTACTGCCGAAGAGGATTCTGTTAACGGTTTTTCACCGTTTAAAACACAGCCTTTTGTGATGATTACCTTTGAAACGGCTGTGTCCGAAGGAATTTCATACATAATCGGCAAAAGTGTTTTTTCCATAATGGCACGAAGTCCGCGCGCACCTGTATTCTTTTCGAGCGTTAAGTCCGCAATTGCCTCCAAAGCCTCCTGTTGAAACTCCAAAGTGACGCCGTCCATTCTAAACAGCGCGGCATATTGCTTTAACAGCGCATTTTTCGGCTCGGAGAGAATTTGAATCAGCGCATCACGGTTTAAATTGTTTAATGTGGTAATGACAGGCAAGCGACCGACAAGTTCGGGAATCAAGCCGTATTTCACCAAATCCTGCGGAATGACTTTGGAATAGATTTTATCCGCATCCGCTTTTTCCACGGCAACCAATTCACTGCCGAAGCCTAACACCTTATTCCCGGTGCGCTTTTCAACGATTTTGTCTATGCCGTCAAAGGCACCGCCGCAAATAAACAGGATATTGGTGGTGTCGATTTGAATGAACTCCTGCTGCGGATGCTTTCTGCCGCCTTGCGGGGGCACATTGGAAACCGTACCTTCCAATATTTTCAGCAATGCTTGTTGCACGCCTTCCCCGCTGACATCTCGCGTGATAGACGGGTTTTCGGATTTGCGCGCGATTTTGTCGATTTCATCGACATAAATAATACCCTTTTCCGCGCGTTCCACATCAAAATCCGCCGCCTGAATCAGACGAAGCAAAATGTTTTCAACATCTTCACCGACATAACCTGCCTCTGTAAGCGTTGTCGCATCGGCAATTGCAAAAGGCACATCTAATACTTCGGCAAGCGTTTGCGCAAGCATCGTTTTACCGACACCCGTAGGGCCTAACAAAATCACATTGCTTTTTTGAATGTTTACATCGCTCTTTTTGCCGTAATAAATGCGTTTGTAGTGATTGTAAACAGCAACGCTCAATGCAATTTTGGCATCTTCCTGCCCGATGACATATTCGTCAAGATGCGCTTTGATTTCCTGCGGTTTCGGCAATGCTTTTTCCGGTTTTGTTTCACGCTTTTTTCCTCTGATTGCAGGCGCACCGTCCTCCACGATTTCCATACAGAGTTCAATGCATTCGTCGCAAATACAAACACCGGGGCCGGCAATCAGTTTTTCAACTTCATCCTGAGATTTGCCGCAGAAAGAGCAACGCACGGTTTTTTCTCTGCTGTCGTTATCTCTTGCCATAGTATAAATTCTCCTTAGAAGTTCTGTTATCGCTTATAAAAAATCTTATCAACCAAACCGTATTCCAACGCTTCCTCTGCCGAAAGGAAATTGTCCCGTTCCGTATCCCGCGCAATCTGTTCAATCGGTTTGCCGGTATTTTCCGCCAAAATTTTATTGAGTTTTTCGCGGGTGCGCAAAATGTGGCGTGCAACAATATCAATCTCGGTTGCTTGCCCCTGTGCGCCGCCGCTGGGCTGGTGAATCATAATTTCACTGTTCGGCAACGCATAGCGTTTGCCTTTTGCACCGGATGACAGCAAAAATGCCCCCATACTTGCCGCCATACCCATACAAATGGTTGAAACATCACATTTGATGTACTGCATCGTGTCGTAAATCGCCAAGCCCGCCGTTACAGAGCCGCCGGGGCTGTTGATATACAAACTGATGTCTTTTTCATTATCCTGCCCTTCGAGGTACAAAAGTTGTGCCACAACCAAACTCGCAGTTGCATCATTGACTTCGTCCGAAAGCACAATGATTCGGTCATTGAGTAAGCGCGAATAAATATCATACGAGCGCTCACCGCGACTGGTCTGTTCAACAACATAAGGAACTAATGCCATAATAATACCTCCTAAAATCCAACGGTGAAGCGCCCAAAACAACCGCAAGTTTCGCGTAAGTTCCGAGCGCCCACCGTAAAGTAAGTCTAAATCCAGTATTGACAGAAAAGTAAAAGTCTAATCGCTTATTCTTCCGTTTCTGCCTTTTTTGCTGTTTTCTTTGCCGCAGGTTTCTTGGCAGCAGGCTTCTTTTCAGCCGGTTTTTTCGCAGCGGTTTTCTTGGCGGCCGGTTTCTTTTCGCCGTCAGCCGCGTCTTCTTTCTTTTCGGCAGTTTTCTTCGCGGCGGCCTTTTCTTCCGTAACAACTGCGTGCTCCACAATGAAGTCCATAGCCTTCTTGGAAGCCAATTCCTTGGTAAGCCCTTCAACAGAAACGGCTTTCTTTACGGCTTCAACATCCATATTGTATGCGTCGGCGAACTTCTTATATTCCGCTTCCAATTCTTCTTCGGTCACTTCGATTTTTTCAATTTCAATGATTTTTTCAATTGCCAAATCGAGTTTTACCTGTTTTTCGGCGGCTTCTTTGTAGCCTTCGCGGAACTTTTCAATGTCCATACCCGTGTACTGCAAGTATGTTTTCAAATCCAAGCCCTGCATTTGCAGTCTGTACGCAAACTCATCAATATTGCTGTCGATTTTCTTTTCAATCATCGCCTGCGGAATTTCTGCTGTGACGCCGTCGGCAACCATTTCCATCAAGGTATTGTTGACTGCATTGTCCGCATCGGCTTTTTTCGACGCTTCCAAATCTGCTTTGATGCTCTTTTTCAGTTCATCAACCGTATCTTTGTCGCTGACATCTTTGACGAACTCATCGTCAAGAGCCGGCAATTCCTTCACTTTGATTTCATGCAATTTGATTTTGAAAACGGCATCTTTATCTGCAAGACCTTCGTGATAATCCGTCGGGAATTTTACATTGACATCAAATTCCTCACCGGTTTTATGCCCGATAATCTGCTCTTCAAAGCCCGGAATGAACTGACCGGAACCGATGGTCAACTCATAGCCTTCCGCTTTGCCGCCTTCAAATGCTTCACCGTCCACAAAGCCTTCGAAATCAATCACGGTGATGTCACCTTTTTTCACGGCTCTGTCTTCTACGGTTACCATACGCGCGTTTTGTTCCAACATACGGTTGAGTTCCGCTTTCACTTCGTCTGCGGAAACTTTGCACGATTTTCTCGTGACTTTCAAGCCTTTGTATTCGCCCAATTCGATTTCGGGTTTAACGGTCACTTTCAATTTCAAGGTGACACCGTCCTTGCCCATTTCGGGAACTTCCAAATCAAAGGGAGTGTCCACAATTTCAAGACCTGCTTCTTGAATCGCCTCTTCAACCGCGTCGGGATACAAAATCTCCAAAGCGTCTTCATAGAAAACGCCTTCACCGTACATTTTTTCAATGAAAGAACGGGGTGCTTTGCCCTTTCTGAACCCGTGAACGGTGATGTTCTTTCTCTGTTTGAGATAGGCTTTGTTGACAGCCGCTTCAAAGGTTGCGCCGTCAATGGCAATCTCAAGTTCCCAAGTGTTTGTCTCGACTTTGTTGGATGATTTTAAACTCATTTACATATTCCTCCTGAATTGTAAAGCATTAACTTAAATATTATAACAGAAAGTATTTAAAATTGCTATACTTTTTTAGGATTTTATTATTTCTATCAATTTTGGACAAAATTTCAGGTAATCTCCCGACAAAAGTTCAAATTTTGTGCCATAAAATTCGTCCTGAAACGCCAAACGCATTGCGCCGCCGTGTAAATGGGCATAATAACAACGCTTGATTTCTTCCGATTGCAGCAATTCCAAAAAAGGCGCGCACTGCTGTGTTAAAGAAATCGGCGGATAATGCAGAAAAACAATCGGTTCACCGCCGAGCGCACGGCCTGCGTCTATAGATGTTTTCAATCGCTGTACTTCACGGAAAACAACTTTATCCAGCTCGCTTTGCGTATCGTCATAAAACCAGCCGCGCGAACCGCAAATGCTGAAATCTCCGACACGGTATGCATTATTGTGTAAAATGTGCAAAGTGGAAAATCCGTTTTCCGAAAAGAAGGTATCCATTTTACGGCGTGTGTTCCACCAATAATCGTGATTGCCTTTTAAAATAATTTTTTGCCCCGGCAGAGAATCTAAAAAGGCAAAATCCGCTTTCGCCTCTTCCAACGACATTGCCCACGAAATATCTCCCATTAAAACGACCGTGTCAGAAGGCGCAACTAAGGCATGCCAATTTTTTGTGAGACGCGTAACATAATCGTCCCACCCTTTAAAAATATTCATCGGCTTGTCCGTTGAAAAGGACAAATGCGTATCTCCGATAGCAAAAATTGACATTTTCAATAACTCCGTTTATGCATAAATGCATAGAAAATTCAAAAACTACGGTTGAAAGGAGGCAAAAGAATATGAACGAAATCAAATGCAATGTCAGCAACTGTGTATATCACGAAGGCAAAACCACTTGCACCGCAGACGAAATTATGGTCGGTTGCCAGTGCAGCCACGAACCCTGCAAATGCAGTGAAACCGAGTGCGGCACATTCCAAGCAAAGAACTAACTGCCGAATAAAACGAGGAGAGTGGGATAAAAATTCCACTCTCTTTTCGTTTAAATCCCTAACATTTCAAAAACGACCTGCGCCATATCCTCTTTCGCGGCAACTTTGGTAAAGCGCGGGATTTTGCCTTTTAAGGTTGCAAGTTGCGGCGGCACGGGCTCACCAGATTTCTCGTGCAGTTCTTCCACCATGGAGAACTCGTCTTGGGATTGAATACGGTTTTCCAAAGCGCTCAAAACGCTCTTGGAGAACTTGTACGGATTGGCGGTAGAGGCAATGACGGTCGGCGTATCGTCCCCTGTTTTCGTTTTATACGCCGCATACACATTCACGGCAACCGCCGTATGCGTATCACACAAGTAGTGGTATTCATCAAAGATTTTTCGAATCGTGCGTTTGGTATCTTCATCATCACAGTACCCAGCCGCGAACAATTCGGAAATCGCGTTTTTGATTTTGTCGCTGACGGTATATGCGCCGTTTTCGGAAAGTTGTTCCATCAGTGCTTTCGTTTGCGCGGCGTCCTGCCCGGAGAGCGCAAACAGAAGGCGTTCCAAATTGCTGGAAATCAAAATATCCATGGACGGCGAAGTGGTGCAGAAAAACGGACGGTTTTTATCATAGGTGCCCGTTGTTAAGAAATCGGTCAAAACATTGTTCGCATTGGAGGCACAAATCAGTTTGCCAATCGGCACGCCCATTTGCTTTGCATAATATGCCGCCAAGATATTGCCGAAATTTCCCGTCGGCACAACCACATTCATCGGCGCGCCGAGTTTCAGCCGTTCGGATTTGACCATATCGCAGTAAGCCGAAACATAATAGACAATCTGCGGCACCAATCTGCCCCAGTTAATGGAGTTTGCCGAAGAAAACGCCAAATGATTTTCTTTGAATTTCTTTTCAATTTCACGGTTTGTGAAAATAGATTTTACGCCGCTTTGCGCATCGTCAAAATTTCCTTCAATCGCGCAAACGCTGACATTGTCCCCTTCCTGCGTCGTCATTTGCAATTTTTGCATGGGACTTACGCCGTCCACAGGGTAAAACACCAAAATTTCGGTATTCGGTACATTTTTAAAGCCTTCCAACGCGGCTTTGCCCGTGTCACCCGAAGTTGCAACCAAGATCACAATTTTTGTGTCTTTCAGCGTTTTGTTTGCAGAAACGGTCAGCAAATACGGCAAAAGTTGCAGTGCCATATCTTTAAATGCACAGGTAGGGCCTCTCCAAAGTTCCAATATATTGGCTGTATCGTTGAGCGCATATAAAGGCGCAATTTGCGGCGAACTGAATTTTTCCGCTTTATATGCCCCTTCTACACACATTGAAAGTTCTTCGTCCGTAAAGTCGGTTAAATAGAGTTTTAAAGCCTCTTTTGCACGCCCGATATAGTCAAGACTCGCTATTTGTTTAATATCCACAAGGTTCAGCGTCGGAATGGTCAGCGGTACGAACAACCCGCCGTCCGCAGAAATGCCTTTCGCGATTGCTTCCGACGCGGAAACGCGTACGGAACTGTCTCTTGTACTCGTATAAACCATAGGTTACACTCCCAACATAAAATTCAACATATTTTACCATAGGTTTTAAAGATTTGCAACGAGAAATCTATATCCGTTTTTAAAGAATATTTTTTCAAGCAGATTTTGCGCGATGCCGTGCTGTAACAGAAAGTCTGCCAAATACGGAATTTTATCCAAACCGTTTAAGGACGGGTGCACCGTGCAGCCGTCATAGTCACACCCGAACGCCAAATTCTGCTCTGCACCCAAATCCAAAAAATGCGATAAATGCCGCAAGACCGCATCTGCCCCCGTTTGCCCGTTGTTCCCCAAAAAGTCGGCGCATAAGTTGATGCCGATCAGCCCGTTTCGAGCAATTAAGACTTTGATTTGGTCGTCGGTCAAATTACGCGCTTTCGCGTACGGGTTGTCTACAATATTTGCGTTGGAATGGCTTGCCAAGAACGGTTTATCAGTATATTCCGCCACATCATAAAAACCGCGTTCGTTCAAGTGAGATACATCTACGAGCATATTCAGGCTCTGCATTTTTTGCACAACGCGCTTACCAAACGCCGTAAGCCCGCCTTTGTTTTCCGCAAAACAGCCGTTGCCGATTTCATTGGTGTCATTCCAAGTCAGCGTCATCAGGCGAACACCGTCGCGGTAAAGCGCGTCAAGTTTTTCAAGGTCACCGCCCAATACCGCGCCGCCCTCAACGGAAAGAACAGCGGCAACTTTGTGCGCGTAAAATGCCGTTTCAATACCCGCCGCGGTTTTACAGGGCAGGATTTTCTCCGCATTTTCGGCACATTCCCGATAAAAGCAATCCCGCACGGCTTGATAATAGGAAAATGCCGCTTCTCCCCGCTTTTCGTCGGGAATCCAAACAGCAAACACCTGCCCGTATTTTTCAAAGTATTTGCTTTTTTGCAAATCAATGTGTAAATCGTTGCTTGCAAGGTGTTTGTTCTGCATATAGCACTCGCCGATTGTATCACAGTGAAAATCAAAAAAATTCATTTACCCTCTCCGTTGTATGCATTTTTGATGAGGCGGATTTTGCGAACCGCTTCGCCGCGCATATAGATTTCAACAATATCAAAGCGCGGTTGTTTATTGCCGGCATACTGCGTCAAAAACAAATTTGCCGCCGCAATCAGTTTTTTTCGTTTGGAAAAATCCACAGCGTCCGCCGCGGCAAAACGGCTGTTTTCACTACGCGTTTTGACCTCTACAAAGCAAATATATTTCTCATCTTCGGCGATAATGTCAATTTCGCCCAAACGGCAACGGTAGTTCGCTGCGTGGATTCGATAGCCTTTTTCACGCAAGTAACGCGACGCTTCCACCTCGCCGCGCGAACCGGTTTGCGCTTTATTCATCTTGATTGTCTCCGATAATCTTTTTTAAAAAAGTTCTGCGATGCACGGGCGAAATCCCGTATTCTTGTATTTTTTCGTAATGCAGTTTTGTGCCGTATCCTTTATGCTTTTCAAACGCATACTGCGGGAATTTTTCAGCAAGTTGCAGCATAAAGCGGTCACGGCTGACTTTTGCAAGTACGGAAGCCGCCGCAATCGACATAGACTTCGCATCGCCTTTAATAACGGGTACTTCTTCACAAACGCCGATTTTCGGTTTTAGGTTACCGTCAATTAAAAGCAAATCCGGCGTAATGTGCATACTTTCCACCGCGCGTCGCATTGCCAAAAAAGTGGCGTTTAAAATATTGATTTCGTCAATCTCCTGTTCCGTGGCAAAGCCGATACCGTAAGCCAATGCCTTTTCCTGAATAATCGGAAAAAGTGCTTCGCGTTTTTTCTCGGTCAGTTTTTTGGAGTCATTTAAGCCGTCAATCGTCGTTTCGGGGCTTAAAACAACAGCAGCGGCATAAACGGGGCCCGCAAGCGGACCTCTGCCCGCTTCATCCACCCCGCCTATGACGCTGTACCCTTGATGCATATATGCATTTTCAATCGAAAAGTCAACCATTCATTCACCTACTCGGTCAAGCGTAATTTTCCCGAGTTTGCCGCCGCGGTATTCGTCCAACAGCATCACGGAAACACGGGTATAATCCACCTCGCCGCCTTTGATAATCATACCGCGCTTTCTGCCGATTAACTCCATAACTTCCCACGGCTGTAAATCGGAAAAACCCTCGATTTTATAGCGTTCGGAAAGTCTGTCGGCATACTCGATCTGCATAATTTCCAAAAGCCTTACCGCCAAAGTCTCACAGTCCACCACGGTATCTTTTACCGAACCGATAAACGCCAGTTTGTCGCCGACTTTCGGGTCATCAAATTTCGGCCACAGCACACCGGGCGTGTCCAATAACTCTATTCCGTTTCCGATAACAAACCAACGATTGTGGCGCGTAACGCCCGCTTTATCGGCAACCTCGGCACGATTGCGCCCCGCCATTTTGTTGATGAAAGAGGATTTCCCCGTATTGGGAATGCCGACAACCATAATGCGCAAAGGTTTGCCCGCCATACCGCGTGCTTCGTTTTTTTCGATTTTCTCTTTTAAGACCGAACGCATTAACGGCACAAACTGATTTAAGCCTTTACCGCTTTTGCAATCCACAGGCAAAACGGCGGCGCAGGTCTTTTGATAGTGCGCCACCCAAAGTTTTGTTGCGCGGTCATCGGCAACATCGCATTTATTGAGCAGTACAATCCGCGGCTTATCCCCGATTAAATCGGAAAGTTCGGGATTGCGGCTGCTTTCGGGCACACGGGCATCTAAAACCTCGGTTACAGCGTCCACCTGCGGCAGGCATTCTTTAATCAGCCGCCGCGTTTTCGCCATATGGCCCGGAAACCATTGGACATTTTGTTTGATTGAATCTGCCATAGTTTACTCCGCAAATGTTTTCAGCAGTTTGTTGTCCCCGATTCGGTAAATCGCTTCGCCGACAATATACCGTGTATCAATCATACCGACAGCGCTGTCGCGGCTGTCCGTAGAATGGTTACGGTTATCGCCCATGACAAACACACAGCCTTTCGGCACGGTAACCGGATAATTCCACGAACCTTGCACGAGAACCGGCTCTGCAATATACGGTTCATCAATCACCACGCCGTCTACAAACACTTGATGTGTTTTTCCGTCAACGGTAACGGTCTGCCCCTCCGTAGCAATCACACGCTTAATCAGTACCTTGTTAAAAGCATTCGGTTGGGAAATCACAACAATGTCCCCGCGTTCCACATTCCAATTTCGCGCGGTAATCAATACTTTATCGCCGTTATGCAGCGTGTTTTTCATAGAGTCGCCGTCTACATCGGAAATCTTTATAACAAAAGTAAAAATAAGGCACACGGCCAAAACGGCGGAAACCAATATAGATGCAAAATCATAAATACTGTAAATGGTTTTCTTATTCATAATTATAAATCGTCCATTCTCCGAAGGGATAAAAACGGAATTGCACAACACCTAAAATATACCGCGTGTCAATAAACCCTACGGTTCTGGAGCGGCTGTCCAAAGAATCGTTGCGGTTGTCGCCCATAACGAATACACAGCCTTCCGGCACCGTCAAAGGAAAAGCGACATTCGACATACGGTGTGTCGGCTCATAAATATACGGTTCGTTAATTACATCGCCGTTAATTTTGACAGTTCCTTCCACAAAATCAATATCCACCGTGTCACCACCGACGGCAATTACACGCTTTATCAACGGCTCGTTTAAAGAATTCGGCTGGGTAATG
The DNA here is from genome assembly GCA_946055445.1 of uncultured Ruminococcus sp. GTDB lineage: Bacteria > Bacillota > Clostridia > Oscillospirales > Acutalibacteraceae > Fimenecus. The sequence goes on from CAMGGF010000001.1 coordinate 13,217, forward strand.
ACAACAATATCCCCACGCGAAACACTGGTGTTGATTGCGCGGACTGCAAGCCAATCTCCGTTGTGCAAAGTCGGTTTCATAGAGTTTCCGCTGACACCGACAATTCGAAACAGGAATGTAAAAATCAGCAATATCGTCAAAAAGGCATACACCAAAGAGTCCAGCCAATCATACACAAAACGCCATTGCTTCGGTGCAGAACTTTCTGCACTGTCATATTCTTCAAAAGGAATACTAAACTGTTCGGATTTTCTCAACACACACACCTACCCTATTATCCCGAATATTTTACACCAAATCCCAAAAGATTGCAACAAAAATCAAATACAAATGCAAGAAACCTTGTTTTCCCACAGTCGAGTTTTATCCGTTCAAAAACCGTTCTGCGTCTTCACCCGTATAAAAGGTTGCGTCGCTGAGCACAAAATTCCCGTTTTCAAAGGTAACGGGTACGCGCACACAGCCGATGCAATCGTAATACTCGCTGTAATGGCAATTTTGCGTTTCATCAAAGTTTACAAACGCATCACAGCGAATAAACAGTTGATTGTTTTCCGTATCGTAACACCAACAAAATTCTTTTTCTTTTTTTCCGCTTTGCACAACAAAAATGTCTGCAAATTTTATCTGTTTTGTGAAGCGTTCCCCGCTTGCAGTTGTACCGTCCACAGCAATCGGCACCGTAATTGTCTGCACGCTGTCCTGCACGGTGACGGTATGCTTTTCGGCATTGACGGTAAAAGAAACAGAGTTTGCAACCGTTCCCAAAGCAACTTCAATCGTTAAAGGATATATTTTTGCTTGTTCGCCGGGTTCAAACAGCAACAAATCCGAAACATAAAAGCCGCCGCTTGAAATATAACGCATCATTTCAAATGCATAATACAGTTTTCCGTCATAATCCAATATTGTGCAGGCATTTCCCTTCTCCGCATATATACCGTTATATCCGTCATAGCGGCAAAAATCGTTACCGACTTGAAAAATATAGTAAGTTTCTGTTTTTGTTTTGCAGGAAATAGCGCAAACCCGCGTTTCCTTCTGCGCAGCCAAAGTTTCATCAACAACCCAATACAGTTCATCCTCTGCCGTGGCAAAATCGGCAAATTTCGGATATTCTTTACAATATGCCGCATAAGTTTCGGATTGCTGCGGCGCGTTGGTTTCGTTTTGTTTTGTTGTGGATTCCGATTTGCTTATATCCGTTGTTGTTTCGCCTTGTCGCGAACAACCGCAAAGCAAGCACAGCACGCAAGCGGCAACTATGACAACAAATTTTCTCATCACAACCACTCCTTTCAAATAATTATACCAACAGAAATTGACGATTGCAACACCAAAAGCGCCACGGATTGCACGCAAATTGATTTTATGTTACATTTCAAAAATTTAACAAGTTTAGAATATATTTTCTGTGATATCAAAATCAGAAATGACCAAAATACTATTGCAAACGCAAAATTTATTGCAAAGGAGTGTTTACTGTGGCTAAAAAGAATGTAGTCCCCGAGGCTCGTGCGGCACTTGACAAGTTCAAGATGGAAGCAGCTTCTGAAGTAGGTGTTAACCTGAAACAGGGGTACAACGGCGATTTGACCTCGAAGCAGGCAGGCTCTGTCGGCGGTCAGATGGTTAAAAAGATGATTAAATCTTATGAAGACAGCATGAAATAAGTTCGTTAATATTTTTCGGACAAAAAAAGGTCTGCCGAAAATCCTTTCGGCAGACTGTTTTCGTTTATTCGTTTCATTGCCAAAACCGGTCAAACCGTTCCAAATCCTCTTTCGGCACTTGCATAAACACATTGACATTCGACATAATTTCCACCGCACGGTTTAAACGATAACGGTAGTCTTGTTTCAGTTTGGAAAACTTTTTGATGCAAGAATAACACCAAGCCAAAAAGAAGAACACAAACAGCGCGGCAACCAAAAACAAAACATTCCCACCGGACAGAACCAACCCCAAAAATACGCAACAAGACACCGCCAACCCCACAAAACCTATACACAAATAAATCAGATTTATTTTTCGGTCCTGTCGGTATTTCGCGACGGCTTCATCGCGCATTTTTTCATAACTCGGCATTTCGCGAATTTCCGGCATACCGCCGACAGCAAGCGGGTCAACAGAAACTTCTTCCTGATTTTGCGTCTCCGCTTGTGTTTCTGTGAAATCCGTAAACTGTTCCTGTTCGAAGTTTTCCATAAAACACGCCCCCTCACGAACAGCATACCATAGAGGCCGTAAAAAAGCAAGGGTGCGCAAAGGAAGACTGCGCTTTATACTTGGCTGTAATCCTTCAAAAAGTCCTTTAATGCCCCCGCCGCTTCGTTCAGTTGTTTGACATTGGGCAAATAGACAATACGCACATGGTCGGGTTCGGGGTAATTAAACGCTCTGCCGTGTACAAGTAATATTTTCTTTTTTCTAAGAAAATCCAAAACAAACTGTTCATCATCTTTCATATTGAACTTATATTTGTCAAACTTCGGGAAAATATAAAATGCCGCTTTCGGTTTTACGACGGAAACGCCGTCGATTTCACAAAGTGCTTGATAGATACATTCACGCTGTTCGTAAATTCGACCGCCGGGCTGTAAAAGCGCGTCACTGCTTTGATACCCGCCCAAAGCCGTTTGGATAATCTGCTGTGCGGGAACATTGGAGCATAACCGCATAGACGATAACAGGTTTAACCCCTCAATATACCCTTGTATACGCTTTTTGTCGCCGCTGATACACATCCACCCGCATCGGAAACCCGCCACGCGATGTGATTTGGAAAGTCCGTTAAATGTAATGCACGGTACATCGGGCGCGAGCGAGGCAATCGCCGTGTGCACAAGGTCATCCATGACCAGACGGTCATAGATTTCATCGGAAAAAATAAGGATACCCGTTTCCCGCGCTACCTGCACAATTTCTTTTAATACTTCTTCCGAATACAACGCGCCTGTGGGATTGTTGGGATTGATAATGACAATGCCCTTTGTGTTTTTCGTGATTTTTTTACGAATGTCCGAAATGTCCGGGTTCCATTCGTTTTGTTCATCACACATATAATGCACGGCATTGCCGCCCGCAAGCGTGACAGCCGCCGTCCAAAGCGGGTAATCGGGCGCGGGCACCAAAATTTCGTCGCCGTTGTTTAAAAGCCCTTGCATTGCCATAGTGATGAGTTCGCTGACGCCGTTGCCTGTGTAAATATCCTGCAACCGAACATTCGGAATGTGTTTGATTTGACAATACTGCATAATCGCTTTACGCGCTGAAAAAATACCTTTGGAGTCGGAATACCCCTCGGCGTCGCGCAAATTATAAATCATATCTTGTATGATTTCATCGGGCGCTGTGAAGTGAAACGGCGCGGGATTGCCTATGTTTAATTTCAAAATATCAATACCGCTTGCCGCCATACGGTCCGCCTCATCCATAACGGGACCGCGAATGTCATAGCAAACATCGTCTAATTTGTGGGATTTTTCAAAAGTACGCATTGCATCACCTGTTTTTTAACTTTTTATTATTTTAACATACCTGTCAATAGGTTTCACTTGCGAAGTTTTGGAAATTCATATATAATAACAAATGTATAAATTTTGACTGTGAGGTTTGCTATATGAACAGCGGATTTATGAAGGTTTGCGCCGCTTCGCCGCGCGTTACGGTCGGTGGCGTACAGCAGAATTTAGCAAATGCATTGCGGGAAATCGAAATTGCCGCCGAAAACAAGGTGAAAATTTTGGTGTTTCCCGAATTGTATCTTTCCGGCTATACCTGCGGAGATTTGTTTTTGCAAAAAACGCTGACGGACGCGTGTTTGCAGGCGTTAATGACAATTTGCGAAAAAACCGTTACGGTGGACACGGTCATTTGCATCGGTTTACCGATTCGAATGCACAACCGACTTTATAACTGCGCGGCCGTGTTATTGCACGGTAAAATTTTGGGAATTGTACCGAAAACCTATATTCCGAATTACGGCGAGTATTACGAAAAGCGTTGGTTTGCAAGCGGCAAAGAGGCAAATGCATATGTCTGCATCGGCACGGAAAAAATTCCGTTTCAAAATAACATTTTATTCTCACTTGCAGAGGACACCGTTCTCGGTGTGGAAATTTGTGAGGATTTGTGGGTACCCAATCCCCCGAGCACCGACCTTGCGCTCGCAGGGGCAAATATCATCGTCAACCTTTCGGCGAGCAACGAAGCCGTTACAAAAAATGCGTATCGAAAAAGTATTATCACCGCGCAAAGCGCAAAGTGTTTTTGTGCGTATGTATATGCGTCGGCAGGCGTTGGCGAATCCTCTACGGATTTGGTCTTTTCGGGTGCTTGCACCGTGGCGGAAAACGGCACCGTTTTAGCCGAGGGCGAACGGTTTGCCTTTGACGGCACGCGCGCCGTTGCAGACATTGATGTGGACAAATTGAACGCGGAACGGATTCGAAACGGCTCTTTCTCGGAATATGCGGCCGCTGTCCGTCAAAATTACACAACCATTTACGGTGATGTGCACCTGTCAACCGACTTTTCTGATGTCACCCGCACATTTAATCCGCACCCGTTTGTACCTGCGGATACGGCGGAAAAAGATGCACGATGCCGTGAAATTCTTGCGATTCAAAGCCACGCACTGGCAAAGCGTCTTGCGCACACGGGTTTAAACAAGGCGGTGGTCGGCATTTCGGGTGGGCTGGACTCCACACTGGCACTGCTTGTTTGCGTGCGGACAATGCAAATTTTAGGTTTGCCGCGTGAAAATATTATTTGCGTAACGATGCCCGGCTTCGGCACAACCGACCGCACCTATCAAAATGCGGTGGCACTGATAAAAGCCTTCGGCGCGACTTTTTTGGAAATCTCCATCAAAGATGCCGCTTTACAACATATGCAGGATATCGGGCACAATCCCGACACACACGACATCACCTATGAAAACACACAAGCACGCGAACGCACACAAATTTTGATGGACCTTGCCAACAAGCACGGCGGTATTTTGGTTGGTACGGGCGATTTGAGTGAATTGGCACTCGGTTGGTGCACCTATAATGCGGACCATATGAGTATGTACGGCGTCAACGCAGGCGTACCGAAAACACTTGTGCGGCATTTGGTGGAAAATGAGGCAGAAAACCTACCGGAAAGTATTTCGGCAATCTTACGCGATGTGCTTGCAACGCCTGTCAGCCCCGAATTATTGCCGCCTGATGAAAACGGCAAAATTCAGCAAAAAACCGAAGAAACCTTAGGGCCCTATGCGGTACACGATTTCTACCTGTATCACTTTTTGCGGTTCGGAACGCGTCCCGAAAAACTGCTGTTTACGGCAACGCGCGCATTCAAAGATATTTACACGGAAGAACAGTTAAAACGGTGGTTACAACTGTTCATAAAACGCTTTTTTAACAACCAATTTAAGCGTTCCTGCCTGCCCGACGGCCCGAAAGTCGGCTCTGTAAGTCTATCTCCGCGCGGGGATTGGCGAATGCCCTCTGACGCCGTCTATACGGAATGGCTGCACTTTTAACCGAACTTACAGTAAATCCGCCCCGAAGAAAAACTTCGGGGCGGATTTTATGTTGCAAACTTAAACATTCTGTTCTTTTTTGATGCCGAAAATCATACGCAACAACCCACTTAACACCTTCGGACTTTTCACCACAACCACTTTCATTGTAGACGCCTCCTCAGCAAGATTTGCAAAGAAAGATGCCGCTTAAAATCAGCGCAATCGATAGGAGTACAACCAAGAATTTTGAGGGGAAAATAAACGCCAGCGCCAGTCCTAACCCGAGCATAGCAAAAATCAATCCGAGATTGCTCCTACGACGCTTTTTCATATCGACACCGCCTTTTTTCGTTGCTAATACACTATATGCGGTGTGAAAAAAAGTGTGCCGACTAATCTTTTTGTGTCATAAAAACCAGCGCTGTGCCGTCCGTTACCGTAATTTGCGCCGTATCAGCCGTAATTTCATTGCTGACGCCGAGCCCGCAAAACGGCGTAAAAGTATAGTTTTCCAGCGGATAATAAAAGCCTTTCAACGTAACGGTACAAGCGCCGCCGAGCGCAAATACCGATATATATTTGCTGTCATCGCGCGAAAGCATTTGTGTTTCATTGTGCAATGCAAACACACGGTGGTGCATATCCGCAACCGTCAAATCAACACCTTGCGTTTTCGCGTAAGCGCACAAATCAAAATTGGCAAAGGTATGGTCAAGCCGACTGCCTGTACCGCCGAGCAGTACAATCCGTTTATACCCGCGCCGTATGGCTTCGTGCACCGCAACGGCACTGTCTGTATCGTCTTTTATCGGGTTTAAGCAGACGGTTTCGATGTCCGTTTGCGGACACGCGCACGAGTCAAAGTCCCCAAGGATTAAATTCGGTGTACAATCCGTAAGTTTTGCAAATGCATACCCCGCATCGGCAGTAATCACATAGGGGTTGTTTTGTAAAAACGGCAAAACCGATTCCTTCGGCATCGCATCGCCGCCTGCAAATATCACACAATCGGGGTTTGTTACAATTCCCATTCTTTCAATTCCTTTGCTGCAGAATACAATTCCACATAACTGTTATGGCGCGAACGGCTGATTGCGCCGTTTTCAACCGCTTCTAAAATCTTGCACCCTTTGTCACAGGTATGCGAACAGGTGGAAAACTTACATTCACCCAAATACGGACGAAATTCACGAAAACATTCTGCCAAATCTTCTTTGCGAATGATTTCCGTTTTATCTAAATCCAAAGCGGAAAAGCCGGGCGTATCCACAATATAGCCGCCGCAGGTTTTGTAAAGTTGGGCTTGCCGCGTTGTGTGCCGACCGCGGCCGAGTTTGTCGCTGATTTCCCCTGTTGCAAGCGATAAAGTACTGTCCAGTGCATTTAAAAGAGAGGTTTTGCCAACGCCTGAATTACCGGTGAGCGCAGTGGTTTTGTTTTGCAGCAGTTTCTGTACTTCTGCAACGCCTTCCCCGGTTTTATTGGATACCGAAAGACAGGTAAATCCTGCCTTTTTATAAATCTCGGCAAGCGCGTCCTCGTGTTCCAAATCCCATTTGGTGAACACCACAATCGGCTCGATTTGCTTTTTTTCCGCAACGGCAATCAGTTTGTCCAGCACAAACGGCGCAGGCTTCGGCGCGACAGTCGAAGCGACAATCAATAATTGGTCAATATTTGCAACCGGCGGACGGCGCAATTCATTTTTGCGCGGCAAAATCTCATCAATGGTATTTTCGGCGTCGCCGTCATGCACCGTGATTTGCACATAATCGCCCGCAAGCGGCGTGATATGCTTTTTACGAAACACGCCGCGCGCTTTACAAACATATACCGCATCGGCGGCTTCAACTGAATAGAAGCCGCCGATACCTTTCAGCAATATCCCTTTTTGCGTAAAGTTTGCCATTCAAATCCTCTTTACTCCACCGTAAGTTTAATTTCCGCAGAGGGAACAATCTTTTCATTTTGCTCCGGCGACTGCGATTTTACCGTACCGGCAGAAACCTTGTTCCCCTCCGTATCGACAACGGTAATATTCTTAAACCCTGCATTTTCAAGAATCGTTTTCGCATCGGCAACCGACTTGCCAACCACGCTCGGCACGGCAATGGGAAATTCGGTCTTTTTCACATCGGAAACTGCTGCCGGCGACTTCGTAAAGTCAATTCTACCGCTTTGAATTTCCTGGTCATCAATCACAACTTGATATGTGTTGTTCTCGCCCGAGCCTTTTAAGGTAATGGTTATGGTTTCACCCGAAAAACTCACTTCGCGCGGGAACTGCTCTTGGTCGGAATTATACAAAGTGCTGTTTAAATACACTTTCATCACGCCGGACGCACCGCTTGATTTCGGCAAAGTAACCGTGATGGTTGCCGTGGTTGCCTCCGGCACGCCGTTGCTGACTACCAAAGCGACAGCGGCACCCGATTCGGCAGTTGTGTTGCCTTCCGGCGACTGAGAAAGTACAACGCCTTTCTCTTTGTCGCTGTTTGCCTCCGTAATATTTCCGACGGTAAATCCTGCGCTTTCAATCAGTTTTTTCGCAATATCCTGACTGTATCCGACAACCACGGGCACGGTTGCCGCATTGGGATTTTCCGTCGTTCCGACATAAATTGTGACAAGAGAACCTTTTTCACCGTAAGAACCTTCCACGGGATAGGTGTCAAACACAATGCCGTCTTTGGCATTTTTGTCGTACTTGGTAATTACCTTCACTTCAAATCCCGCAGATTTCAGTTTCGCCTGCGCTTCTTCGGCAGAAAGCCCGACAATGCCGGAAATCAATACACTGTCATCATTATAGGCAATTTCAAGTTTAATGGTTTTGCCTTTGCGGATTTTTGTTTTCGCCTCGGGATTTTGCGTCAGCACATCACCGGGTTCGGCGTCTGCGCTGTAAACCGAAACGGTTTCAAACACAAAATTATCGGTATACAAAGCGTTGCCCATAATTTCATCGTTATAATTCATACCGACAAAATTCGGCACTTCAACCTTTTTCGCGTTTCTGCCGAGGAACACACCGACAAAAATGGCGACAATTACAATCAAACCTGCAATGACACCGAAAATAATCGGCATTGTTTTGCTCGGTTCCTTCTCCTCCTCTTCGACTTCCTCCGGCTCGGTTTTCACGGCATCGGCAGGCGCTTTGGCAGGCGGTACGCGTTTCGGGTCGACAAATCTTGTGGGCTCGCTGTCTACAAAATAGGTATAATCGAATTTAATGGACGGATTTTTACGGAATTCGTCTAAATCCATCAGCATTTCAGATGCGGATTGATAGCGGTCTTTTGCATTTTTCTGCATCGCGCGCAGGGTGATTTGTTCAAGTCCCAACGGAATGTCGGGATTGATTTCACGCGGGCGTTTTGCCTCCTGCTGCATTTGCATAATTGCCACGGAAACCGCATTATCGGATTGGAACGGCAACTGCCCTGTCAGCATTTCGTACATCACAACGCCGACGGAATAAATGTCCGCCTTATCATCGGTAATTTCGCCGCGCGCCTGCTCGGGACTGATATAATGCACCGACCCAATTGCGCTTTCGGTCATCGTTCTGGTATCCCCGCGAGAGAACCGCGCAATACCGAAATCGCTGACTTTAATTGTACCGTCCTGCAAAAGAATAATATTTTGCGGTTTAATATCACGGTGCACTATGCCCTTGTCATGCGCGTGCTGTAATGCCTTTAAGATTTGATTGACGAAATGAACAGCCTCTTTCCAGTTCACAACCTTCTGTTGTTCAATGTACTCTTTCAGCGTTATGCCTTCAATGTATTCCATGACAATATATTGCAATCTGTCCCCGAAACTGACATCGTACACTTTAACAATGTTCGGGTGGGACAAAACCGCAATCGCTTTTGCTTCATTTTTAAAGCGGCGACGGAATTCTTCGTTCGCCAAAAACTCCTCTTTCAGAATTTTAATCGCCACAATGCGGTCATCAATATTGTCATAAGCCTTGTAGACCACCGCCATACCGCCGACACCGACGATTTCGCGTATTTCATATCTGCCGTCTAAGCGTTTTCCGCAATAATTCTCCATCATGTATTCTTTCTCCTTAAAAGCCGATTGTTACCACTGTTACATTGTCGCCGCCGCCGTTTTCAAGCGCCTTTTCGACAAGCAATTCAGCAAAATTTTTGTTCCCGCAGGTTTTCGCAAGATTTAAAATCTCATCATTCTCCACAAAATTGGTTAAGCCGTCCGTGCAAAGCAGTAAAGTATCTGCACTGCTCAAAGGTTGCTCGTAAAAATCCACACGGATTTCCGGCAAAACGCCCAACGCGCGTGTAATAATATTTCTGCTCGGATGCACCTTGGCATCTTCCGGCGTTAAACGCCCTGCGTCCATCATTTCCTGTATCACGGAATGGTCGCGCGTTAACTGTTCTATATCCGCGTTCAATAAATAGGCACGGCTGTCGCCCGCGTGCGCAATATACGCAACACCGTCTGCCACCAGCACACAAACAACCGTAGTGCCCATACCCGCGAGTTTGATATTTGCCTGCGCAATATCATATACGCTGATATTTGCGGCGTTTATGGCAGAAACCAAAAGGTTTTTTATGGATTTGCTGTGCATGGAAGGGCGGTAACCCGATGTAATTTGCTCGGAAATGATTTTAACGGCCGTTTCCGAGGCAACATTGCCGCCTGCGGCGCCGCCCATACCGTCACAAACCACCGCCCAAGCCACACCGCCCGCCAATTCGCCGGTCGAATAAGCATCTTGGTTGCTTTCACGGACTTTGCCGATATCTGATTTTGCTGCAATTTTCAAGAACAATCACCTTCTTTTCGATGCGCGCAACTGCCCGCAGGAAGCATTGATATCACTTCCGAGGGTACGGCGTACCGTCACGGTCAAACCGTTTTGCTCTAAAATTTTTGAAAACCGACGAATGCGGTCCTCATTGCTTTTTCTATACGCCTTTTCCCGCACAGTATTCACGGGAATCAGATTGATATGACACAGCATACCGCGCAAACGTGAAGCCAATTCCATAGCACAGGTATCTGTATCGTTAAAGCCGTCAATCATCGCGTACTCAAAAGAAATACGCCGAGAAGTCACTTTTGCATAATACCGACACGCGTCTAACAACTCGTCGATATTCCATTTTTGGTTGACAGGCATCGTTTGGGAACGAATTTTGTCATTCGGCGCGTGCAGGGAAACAGAAAGCGTCAACCCCAGCCGTTTTTCCGCCAAATCATAAATCCGCGGCACAACCCCGCAGGTAGAAAGCGAAATATGCCGCATACTGATGTTCAAACCCTTTTCGTCTGTTACCAATTCCAAAAAACGCATAACATTCTCATAATTGTCCAGCGGTTCACCCGTTCCCATCAAAACAATGTGGGAAATGCGAATGCCGAGGTCACTTTGCGCCGTATAAATCTCGGAAAGCATTTCGGAAGGGGTTAAATGCCGCTGAAATCCGCCGATGGCAGAGGCACAAAACGAACATCCCATTTTACAGCCGAGTTGTGACGAAATACAAATCGTGTAGCCGTATTTGTACTTCATAACCACACTTTCGATATATTCACCGTCATTTAACTCGAACAAATACTTTACCGTATCGTCTACCGCGGAACACAATTTGGTATCAATCGTGCAATTCTTGATTTCAAACTCTGCTTCCAAAGTTTCGCGTAGGTTTTTCGGCAAATTGGTCATTTCCGAGAAAGAACGCACGCCTTTTTCATAGAGCCAAGCAAAGATTTGCGCGGCGCGGAATTTCGGCAAGCCGCGTTTTTCGATTTCTGCGGTCAACTCTGCCATATTTAAAGAACGAATGTCTGTTTTGGTCACTTTGCTTTTCTCCCGAACCGCGCAAAAAAGAACCCGTCAGTTCCATCTTTATGCGGCAACAGTGTTGTATACGCGTCTAACTTCTCAAAACACGGATTTTCCCGCAAAAAGCGGTCACAAATCAAATCATTTTCGGCACGGTTTAAGGTGCATGTGGAATACACCAAAACGCCGCCCTCTTTTACATACTTTGACGAATTAACTAAAATATTATACTGTAAAAGGGTTAAGTTGTCAATAAAACCCATATCTTTATAGCGAATTTCGGGTTTTCGGCGAATGGTGCCCAGCCCCGAACACGGTACATCACACAATACGCGGTCGGCGGTGTTCGCATATGCAGGCAAATATTCGGAAGCATCCTGTGCAGAGGCTTCAACAATGGAAATTCCAAGCCGTTCTGCGCCCGTTTCAATCAAACTGACACGATGCGGGTACAAATCAAACGCGATGATTTTTCCCTTATTTTGCATTTGCTCGGCAACGGTAAAGGTTTTTCCGCCGGGCGCGGCGCAAACATCCAGAACCGTTTGCCCGGGGCGCGCGTCCAACGCCTGCACGCAAAGCGCACTTGCGGTATCCTGCACATGAAAAAGCCCGTCCCTGTATGCTTTGCACTGCTCTACCGCGCCGCCCGAAGTCAGCACAAGCGTATTTTCGGTTTTACCGTTTTTTGTTTCCAATCCCTCTGCCGCAAGTTCTGCTTGCAGTTGCGCGGTATCGGTTTTTAATGTGTTTACGCGCAAAACAGTCGGAACCGCACCGAGAGAAGATGCCAAAATCCCCTCCGCATTTTCTGTTCCGTAATCCTCTATGTAATGGCGCACGAGTGCCTGCGGACAGGAATACCGAACACTCAAAAATTGCACCGTGTCCGTTTTTTCGGGATACACAATCTCCGCGTCTGCAACTTTTCGCAACACGGAATTTACAAGTCCCGCGGCATAGGCGCAACCGTTGTATTTTACCAGATTTACACTTTCATTCACGGCGGCAGAAGCGGGCACTTTATCCATAAACCGTAACTGATACACGCCCATACGCAGTACGGTGCGCACCTCGGGGCGTAATTTTTTGATTGGCTGCGTTAAAAAGGACGATAAAATATAGTCCAAAGTAATTTTGCGTTCCAAAACGCCGTATACCAACGCTGTTACAAACGCAGAAGACGCCGTATTTTCTTCCGTTTGCCGCAATTCGGCGTCCAGCGCCAAATTGGAATACGCTTTGTTCTTTTCAATTCGATTCAAAACGCGAAACGCAGTTTGGCGGTCGTTCATACGGTTAATCCCTTCTTTTTCCGGTCAACAAAATCAAACGAAGCAATTGCGCCGCCGACACCGCAAAGGACGCGACATAGGTCATTGCCGCGGCGCGCAGTACCTTTTGCGCCCCGCCGATTTCCGACGAAGAAAGCAAACCCGTATCCTGAATCACGGAAACTGCGCGGCGGCTTGCGTTAAACTCGACGGGCAATGTGCACAATTGAAACAACATCACTGCGGCATACAAAAAAATACCGAGATTCATTAAAAACTGCGAGCCGAGAAAAATACCGATAATCGCGAGTGGTATTGCCGCATTCGAGCCGATTTGCGCAGGCAGTAAAAACGCATTGCGCACTTTTATGGGCATATACCCTTCGGCGTGTTGTGCGGCGTGCCCCGCTTCGTGGCAGGCAACACCGATTGCCGCAATAGAACAACTGCCGTAAACGCCGTCGGATAGGCGAATGACATTCGTTCGCGGGTCATAGTGGTCGTTGAGTTTACCATGGATATGCTCAATGCGTACATTTTGCACGCCGTAAAAGTCCAACACCGCTTGCGCCGCCATCGCGCCTGTAAGGCCGCGCATATTGTGCACCGAAGAAAAACGGTTATAGGCGGAATTTACGCGTGCCTGTGTAACCAGCGCAATAATGAGCACAGGAACCACCAGTATAAAATAATAGTAATCCAAATACATATTCTCACCTGCTGTTATTGAAAAGTATCCCCCGTTTTTATGGGATGCCCCACCAAAAACGCCTTTGCCGACATTCGTTTCTTCCCTTCGGGCTGTACCTCTGCAATTTCGATTGTCTTGCCGTCACCGCAGGCAACGGCAATGGTATCCCCCACCGCAACAACCGTACCTGGCAAAGCATTTGTTTGCTGTTCCGTATACAATGTTTTGTGAATTTTCAACCGCTTTCCGCCGAAAACCGCCGTCGCACTCGGCCACGGACAAAGTCCGCGCACCTGATTGTGTATTTCCTGTGCGGATTTTTGAAAATCAATGGGACAAAGTGCCTTAGAAAGCATCGGCGCGTAATTGCTTTCTGCGGGCTGCGGAACAGGCTGTAAACCGCCCGCATATATGGCCTGAATGGTTTCGGACATCACTTCTGCGCCGAGCACGGAAAGTGCATCGTGGAGTTCACCTGCTGTCATATCGGGCGAAACGGCAATGCGTTTTGACAAAAGCATATCGCCCGTATCGAGCCCCGCATTCATTTGCATAGAAGTAACGCCCGTTTGCGTTTCGCCGTTTAAAATGCACCACTGAATCGGCGCGGCGCCGCGATACCGCGGCAAAAGAGAAGCATGGATATTGACAGAGCCGTATTTTGGAAAATCCAACACTTCTTCCGGTAAAATTTTACCGTAAGCCACAACAACGGTCAAATCAGGTTGCAGTGTTTTGAGGATTTCCAATGCTTCGCCGTCACGCATAGTGTTCGGCTGAAACACGGGAATACCGTGCAAAACCGCTTCTGCTTTTACAGGCGGCGGCGTCAACTCATACCCGCGGCCTTTCGGCTTATCGGGTTGGGTAAACACACCGACAACCTCTTCACCGTCTTTGAGAAGCCGCTGTAAGCACGGCACGGCAAAATCGGGCGTGCCCATAAATACAATACGCATCGGCTTAATCCTCCAAATGCGGATGCTCCGCTTTCATACGCTCAACCGCATCGCGCGGGGCAAGGCGGTCTGTATACAAATGCCCGTCTAAATGGTCGATTTCGTGGCAAAATGCCCGCGCAAGCAGTTCCTCGCCGCTGTATTCACACCATTCACCTTTCCGGTTTTGTGCGCGCACACGCACAAAAGCCGGACGCAGTGTATAGCCGCTTTCACCGGGCAAAGAAAGACAACCTTCCACATCGCATTGTTCCCCTTTTGCTTCGGTGATTTCCGGGTTAATCAGTTCTATAAGTCCGTCACCCGTATCTATGACAACCACGCGTTTCAGAACACCGACCTGCACGGCCGCAAGGCCGCACCCGTCCGCGTCATACATCGTGTCACGCATATCGTCAAGCAGTGTGAACAAGCGGTCATCAAACTTTTCGACCGTTCTGCTTTTTAATTTTAAAATGGGGTCACCTTTCACCCGAATATTGCGAATTGCCATTTTGTCACCTCAATATATATTTTCCGGATTCATATCCGCTATAACTGTCACTTTTTTGTATGTCGTATTTTTGGAAAAATCTTTCAACTGCTCCGAAACAAACGCACGCAGTCGGGTGCTGTTTCGGCATTTTAAAATAATGCGGAATCGATATTTGCCCGAAACTTTTGCAAGCCGCGGTGCAATCGGGCCCAATACAATCAGGTTTAAATCCGCATAGTCTGCTTTGTGGCGCGTGCGCAACACATCCAAAAATGTTTTTGCCGCAGACTTTGTCAATGCTTCATCTAAACCGATAAACCCGATGGTACACAAATCACAGTACGGCGGGTAAATCATCGCTTTGCGAATTTGCATTTCCAATTCATAAAATGCGGGGAAATCCTGTGCTTTTGCAAGCGAAACCACTTCATTGTCGGGAAAAGCGGTTTGAATAATCGCCTTACCCGCTTTATCGCCGCGTCCTGCGCGCCCCACAACCTGCGTCAACAGGTCGAAAGTGCGTTCCGCGCTTTTATAGTCATCGTTGTAAAGCATTTGGTCTACCGACACAACGCCGACCAAGGTCACATTCGGGAAATCCAGCCCCTTCGCCACCATTTGTGTCCCGACCATAATATCATACTCCCCATTTGTGAACTTTTTTAGGGAATTTTCAAAAGAATATCGTGAAGAGGTTGTATCCGTATCCAAGCGCAAAATTCTTGCCTCTGGCAATTGCTCGCTGAGCGTATCCTCCAACCGCTGTGTACCGAATCCCGAATAGGCAACTGCGTGTTCCCCGCATTCGCCGCAAACATCGGTAAACGGCTCGGAGTAGCCGCAATAATGGCACATTAACCGCTTATTTCGCGCGTGATAGGTTAAGGAAATACTGCAATTCGGACAGGTTTTCACTTTGCCGCAACTGTTGCAAGCCGCAAAGGTATTATAACCGCGCCGATTCAGCAGTAATATGGATTGGTTGCCCGCTTGCAGATTTTCACGCAATTCGCAAAGCAACGGCTCGCTTAAATACGCACCTTCCTGCCCAATGCATTGCTTCGCGTCTACGCACAAAACCTCCGGCAAAACCGCGTTTCCGTAGCGTGCGTCCAAGGTGTGCAATGCATACTGCCCCGTAGCCGTGCGGGCATAACTTTCAATCGAGGGCGTGGCAGAGGCAAGCAGTAACAATGCATTATGATTTTTCACGCGGAACCGTGCCACATCACGCGCGTGATACCGTGGGGACATTTCGGATTTATAGGTGTGTTCCTGTTCCTCGTCCATCACAATCATACCGATTTTTTCAAACGGCGCAAAGACGGCTGAACGCGTACCGAGGGCAATTTTCGCCTCGCCTTTTTTGACGCGTTTCCATTCGTCCAAGCGTTCGCCCATAGACAGTGCGCTGTGAAATACCGCTATCGCACTTCCGTAACGCTCATAAAAAATCGAGAGCATTTGCGGTGTCAAGGAAATTTCAGGTACCATTACAATCACGCCGCGGTCGGTTTTCAGAACTTCATCAATCAAACGCAGATAAATTTGCGTTTTGCCGGAGCCCGTTACGCCGAACAGCAGGGCAGTTTGCGCGGTTTCCTGTTGCAGTTGGCCGTATAAGCCGTCAAATGCTTTTGTTTGCGACGCGGTCAATTGAATCGGCGTCGGCACGGAAGACTGTTTCTCAAATTTCGGGCGGCGGAAAATTTCATTTTCAAAAAATTCCAATATGCCTTTGCCTGCAAGCGTGGAAATTACCGCGGCGGTTACGCCCGTAAAATAGCAGATTTCTTTTACGGAAGCCGTACCGACCGTTTGCATAAAATCGGTAACTTCTTTCTGTTTTTTGGTCAGTTTGCCCGCATTTTCGATGAACTGATAATAAAACGCGGAGAGTCTTGCCATTTTTACCGTGGCATCGCCGATTTTCCGCTGTGTGTCCGTATTACACAGCAAAATACCGCGCTTTGCCATTTCTTCCAACAGCGGAACATCATTTTTATAGCCTAAATCTTTTAAGATTTTTTCGCGTTTCACATATACGGCTTTTTCCTGCAAATAGCGAACTGCTTCTTGCTCTGCCTCGCGCAAAACCGCGTTTTCAAATTCGAAAGCGGGATTCAAAACATAGGATAAAACAAAATGAAGCCCTATCCCCGACGGCAACATCGCCTTTGCGGCTTCAAACAGCGTACAAAAGGTCTGTTCTTTCAGGAACACGGCTAATCTTAACAGTTCATTATTCAAAAGCGGCGTTTCATCTAAAACTTCGGCGACGGCCTTCAATTTTTTGTCCGTGTTTTTTTGCCGCAACGCAAAAACGAAACCCTGTCTTTTTTTGTTTCCGTTGCCAAAAGGCACCAACACCCGAACGCCGGGCCGCACTTTGGAAAGCAATTCTTGCGGAACGGCATAATCGAATGCATCATCAAAACTGTAAGCCGCGTTTTCTACCGCGACTTTTGCAATTTGACTACACACTCGATTCACCTCTCCAACAAGTTCACAATCAGATATAGCGGATTTCTTCCGGCTCAATGATTTTGTATTTCCCTTCGACAATCTCGTCCAGCGCCAAACTGACGGGCTTTTCTACAATGATTTCGCCGTTTTCCAACGCATCATCGGAAATTTCACGCGCGCGTTTTGCGGTTGCCGTCACCAAAGAATAGCGGCTGAGATGATTTTTCAACACATTGGTTAAATCGGGATTGAACATATACTTTACCTCACAATCAATATTGCTTTATACTTTTTCAAATAGGATTTCCAAGACCTCATCGGCGGCCGCTTCCAGGCTGTCATTGACAACAACATAATCATAGTCACGGCTTTTTTCGATTTCATCGCGCGCAATCGTCAAACGACGCACCAAATCTTCCTCATTTTCTGTGCCGCGCTGACGCAAACGGGTTTCCAAAATCTCCATAGAGGGCGGCATAATAAAAATCGCAATGGCATCGGGATACATCTTTTTTATTTTTGCCGCGCCCTGCACCTCTATTTTCAAAATCACGGTTTTCCCTTCGGATAGCCATTTGTCCACAGGTTTTTTCGGCGTACCGTAAAGATTTTTACCGTATTTGGCAAATTCCAAAACCTCGCCGCAATCCAGCATAGCCTCAAAATCGTCGGGGGTAATGAAATAATAATCTACCCCGTCGGTTTCCCCGTCACGGCGCTCGCGTGTGGTGATGGATACAGACT
>CAMGGF010000002.1 GCA_946055445.1 uncultured Ruminococcus sp.
GATGCCATTAAAGCCGCGCTGTTCCCCGAAAAAACCGATTATTATTTCTTCGCGCACGATGTCAACAAAAAACTCTATCTTGCGCGCAATGACAGTGAGCGCCGTTCGAACAATTTGGCAATTTTGAATGCCAACAGCGAAGCGGAAAAGAAGAAAAGCAACTAACAATTTTTAAAGGCAGGAATACCGTTATGAACCGAAAACCCGAATTGCTTTGCCCCGCAGGGGACAGAGAACGCTTTGACGCGGCAGTACGCTTCGGCGCCGATGCCGTCTACCTCGGCGCAACAGCATTCGGTATGCGGGCAGGTCCGAAAAATTTTACGTTTCCCGAATTGGAAAGTGCCGTCCGCACCGCACACGAACACGGCGTAAAGGTGTATTTAACCTGCAACACACTTCCGCGAAATGACGAAATCGCCGCCTTGCCCGCCTTTCTCGAAACGGCGGCAGGGTGCGGGGTAGATGCGTTTATCGTTGCCGATTTCGGCGTGCTTTCGCTTTGCAAGCAGTATGCGCCGAAAGTCCCTGTGCACATTTCCACGCAGGCGGGCATTGTAAACTTCGTGACGGCACAGCAATTTTACAACCTCGGTGCTTCGCGCATTGTGACGGCGCGGGAATTGAGCCTCACGGATATTGCCGAAATCCGCTTAAAAACGCCGAAAGAATTGGAAATCGAGTGTTTTGTGCACGGCGCGATGTGCGTTTCTTTTTCGGGCAGATGTTTGCTTTCCAATTATCTGTTAAACCGCGACGCCAACCGTGGCGCGTGTGCGCAACCGTGCCGCTGGGAATACGCGTTGATGGAAAAAAGCCGTGCGGGGCAGTATTTCCCCATCGGCGAGGACGAAGCAGGTACCTATATTCTCAATTCCAAAGATATGTGTATGATAGAGCACATTCCCGAACTCGTCAAAGCGGGGGTGGACAGTTTTAAAATCGAGGGCAGAGCGAAATCAGCCTATTACACAGCGGTCATTACCAATGCCTATCGCGCGGCGATTGACGGGTATATTCAAAATCCGTCGCCCGACTACAAACCCGCACCGTGGATTTTGGAAGAACCGCGAAAGGTAAGTTACCGTGAATATTGCACGGGATTTTACTTCGGCGCGCCCGAAGCGGACGCCAATATCAGTTACGAGGGCGGTTACCGCCGTGAATGGGATGTTTGCGCCGTGGTTACGGGCAGTGACGGGGATACAATCTTTGCCGAACAGCGCAACAAGTTTTGCGTCGGCGATACTGTGGAACTTTTGGAATGCGGCAAGGCTCCCGTACAGTTTACGGTGGCGTCGCTTGCCGATGCAAATGGCGAGCCGATTGAAAATTGCCCGCATCCGATGATGCAAATTCAGTTAAAAAGCAGTTTGCGCCCATCGGCAGGGGCGCTTTTGCGAAAGCAGGCATAAAAATGCAAACCGATTTCATTTTGGATTTCTGTGAAAAAATCGAATTGCCGCCCGAAGCGCGCGAAACGGCGCTTCGGGCGCTTTCACATTGGGAAAAACCTTTGCTTCGCGCAGTAGAGCGTTCAAATTTAGAGCATCTTTCTGCCTGTAATCGCCGTTTGCGCCTGAACCGCAAAAAGGGCGCGGCGTTTTGCTTGGCGTTTTGCCTTTTGCAAGCGCAACGGGCGTATGCAGAATATAAAACCCGCGGGATTCCCGATGAAATCTATTATGACACTATGCGTGACATCACCGTGTGGGTCAATACGCTTCAAAAAGAGGAAAATATTGTCGGTCTTGCCGAAATTTCGTGGTTGCGGCATTCCCTGTATTTGAATTTGTTTCGCATCGGGCGATTGCAGTATCAGTTTTTCACAACCAATCATCTTTTGTCGGGGCTGTCCCCGGGAAAGGCATATCCCATCAAAAGCGGTGAGCCGGTGCTCAATCTGCATATACCCGAAGACGGCAGGCTGTCGCCGGAAGATTGCCGCAAATCTCTGTCGGCGGCCAAAGCATTTTTCGAAACCTATTATCCGCAGTATGATTACAAGGGCTTTGTGTGCGACAGTTGGCTGTTAGACTGCCACAATGCCGAATTTATGCGCCCCGATTCGAATATTGTCCGTTTCAGAGAACTGTTTGACGCAGTGTATCAAACCGCCGCGCCGATGAACGAAATTACGCGCCGCCTTTGGGGGGAACTGACCGTTTCCAAAGCCAAAATTGCCGCATTCCCCGAAAATACCGATTTGCAAAAACGCACCAAAGCCTATTTGCTCTCGGGCGGTAAAACGGGCAACGGCTACGGATTCATCCGAAAACAATCCTAAAATACAAACAGAACGATTAAAACCAACACCTTCGTTTCATACTAAAACGGAGGTGTTTTTTTATGCAAAAGCGTGTGTGTGCGCTGTTTTTCCTGTTTGCACTTTGTATCGGTATGCTCTGTGTGCATATGCTGACGGTGCTGGAACAAAACGGCAGTGCAAGCGCCGTCCGTGCGAACAATACCGTGTCCGCCGTGGTGGGCGAAACACGCGGATATATTTATGACCGCAATTTACAGCCGCTTGTCAACCGCGAAACGGAATTGACCGTTGCGTTAAAACCGACTTTTTCCGCCCTTTTTGCTGTGGATGCGGTGCTTTCGGAAACCGCGGGAAAAGATGCGCTTTACGAAACCGTTGCAAGCGGCAAAATCGCTGTTGCCGCTGCAAATGTGCCGTTGTGTGTCGGCGAGGCGAAAACCGTCTCGAAGGTGTTGCGCTACGGCACCAAGCCCACCGCCGTGCATATTATCGGCTATGTCAACGGCGACGGGGAAGGCGTTTGCGGAATAGAGCAGTATTATAATGACGATTTAAAAAAGGCAAACGGCGTTTTGCGCGCATACTGCGCGACGGATGCAAAAGGCAGGCTGTTAGACGGCACGGCATTGGAATTTACCGCAGACAACTACAACAATCCTGCGGGCGTGGCATTGACAATCGATACCCGCATACAGGAAATTGTCGAAACCGCTTTGCAAAAATTTCAAATTGAAAAAGGCGCCGTGGTGGTGCTTTCTACGGACACTTCGGAGATTTTGGCAATGGCAAGCACGCCGACCTATGACCCCAATCGCCCCGCGGATTATTTAGACGACGGCAATGCGCCGTTTTTAAACCGTGCCGTCACACCGTATTCCGTCGGCTCCGTGTTCAAAGCCGTGGTCGCCGCCGCCGCGCTGGAAAACGGACAGGCGGAAACATTTTCCTATACCTGCACAGGCGCGTATACCATTGGGCAAACCGTGTTCCGCTGTCATATGCACGCGGGGCACGGCGCGCAGAATATGCCGCAGGCAATGTCCAATTCCTGTAACCCGTATTTTATTGCTTTGGCGCGCAATACAGGTGTGAACCCTATTTGTTCTATGGCGCAAAATCTCGGTTTGGGCGCGCGTGTGGAATTGGCGGACGGTTTTTACACAACACCCGGCACAATGCCCGCCGCAGAGACGCTCACCGCCCCGCAAGACCTTGCCAATTTGGCGTTTGGACAAGGCGAACTTTTGGCGTCACCCTTGCAAATGACCGCCGTGTATGCCGCGATTGCCAACGGCGGGGTGTATCGCGCCCCAAGTTTGATGTATGCAAAAACAGATGCGGCAAAAGAGGTGTATCAGCGCGCCTTTTTACCGCCGACACGCCGTGCCATGTCCGAAGACACGGCGAAACGCGTCGGGGCACTGCTGTACTATGCGGTGGAAAACGGCAGCGGCAAACGCGCAAAACCGCAAAACTGTTCTGCGGCGGGCAAAACCGCCACGGCACAAAGCGGCTGGATTGCCGAAGACGGAACCGAAATCACGCAGTCTTGGTTTTGCGGCTATTTTCCGTATGAATCGCCGCAATATGCCGTAACGGTGCTCAAAGAAAACGGCGAGGGCGGTTCTGCCGACTGCGCGCCCGTTTTTCAATATATAGCCGATTCCATTTGGAATTTGCAGTAGTTTGCGCGTTTTTGCAAAAATATTTGAAATATTTTGAAAGAATTTGAAAGAAAATGCTTGACTTTGCGCAAAAATGGTGATATATTTCAGGTAGACACAGTAAGGTAAGGAGAGAAATACTATGCTGACGGAAGAAAGATTTGCTGCTATCTTACGGGAATTAAAAAGCAAAGGTGCGGTTACGGTGACCGAACTTTCCGAAAAACTCGGTATTTCCGAATCCACCGTCCGCCGCGATTTGCAAAGTTTGGATGCGCGCGGTTTGCTCAGAAAGGTGCACGGCGGCGCAACGGTTTGTGATACTGTCGGGTTTCAATCCGATGAGGCGGATGTTTCCACAAAATCCGCGCTGTATGTGGAGGAAAAAGAAAAAATTGCCCGCTATGCGGCGTCTTTAATCTCCGATGAAGATTTTGTGTATCTCGATGCGGGCACCACCACCGAAAAAATGATTTCGTATTTAGACAGTTCCGTGCGCGCCGCCTTTGTAACCAACGGCATTGTGCACGCGAAAAAACTGATACAAAAAGGCTTGCGCGCATACATTATCGGCGGACAGTTGAAACTTTCCACCGAAGCGGTTATCGGTGCGGTTGCCGTCAACAATTTGAAACAGTACAATTTCACGAAAGCCTTTATGGGTGCAAACGGCATCACCGTATCGCAGGGCTTTACAACGCCCGATACGGAAGAGGGACTCTTGAAAGCCGAAGCGGTCAACCGTTCCTATATGACCTATGTGCTTGCAGATAGTTCCAAATTCAATAAGGTATTTTCGGTCACTTTTGCACCGATTGAAAAAGCGTGTATTCTCACCGACCGTTTGCCGGACGGCGACTATAAAGAACATACCGTTGTGCGGGAGGTGACAGAATGATTTATACGGTAACCTTTAATCCTGCGCTGGACTATGTTGTGCGTCTGCCGAAATTGACGCTCGGCGAAGTCAACCGCACCGAAACGGATACCCTCTGTTTTGGGGGCAAAGGCATCAATGTTTCGGCGGTTTTAAAAGAACTCGGGGTGGAAAGCGTTGCGCTCGGCTTTACCGCAGGCTTTACAGGTAAGGCACTGACGGCGGCAGTGGAAAAAGCCGGTATTCAGACCGATTTTATCGAACTGCCCGCAGGCAATACGCGCATCAATGTCAAAATCAAAGCCCAAAGCGAAACCGATATTAACGCGGGCGGGCCGCCCGTCCCGCAAGAAGCGTTTGCCGCCCTTTTGCAAAAGTTAGAAACCTTGCAGGCAGGCGATACACTTTGTCTGTCGGGCAGTATTCCGAACGCACTCCCCGAAAACACATACGAAACGATTTTTGAGCATCTTTGCGGAAAAGGCATTCGCTTTGCGGTAGATGCCACGGGGGAACTGCTTCTGCGCGTTTTGCGGTTTCATCCGTTTCTCATCAAACCCAATCATCACGAACTTGCCGAAATGCTCGGCAGAGATTTGCCGACCGAAGCGGATTTGTTTCAAGGTGCCGCCGAATTGCAGGCACGCGGGGCTGAAAATGTGCTGGTTTCCCGCGCGGGTGCGGGCGCACTGCTCTTGACCGAAACGGGAGAGCGCTATTCGGTGCCCGCCATAAGCGGAACGGTGCAAAATTCCGTCGGCGCAGGCGACTCTATGGTCGCGGGATTCCTCGCGGGGTATTTGCAAAAAGGCGATTATCGGTATGCACTGCAACTCGGCTCTGCGGCAGGCAGTGCAACCGCATTTTCCGAAGGTCTTGCAAAACAACAAACCATTTTAGAAATTATGCAGAAAATGCAATAAAGGGAAGGAGACTTTTTTATGCGTATTTTGGATTTACTCAAAAAAGAAGCGGTTTTGCTGCACGCAGAAATCACGGATAAGCAAAACGCTGTGGACACGCTGATTTCTCTGCACGAACAGGCGGGGAATTTGACCGATGCCGCGCAGTACAAAGCGGATATTTTGGCGCGCGAGGCATTGGGTACAACCGCAATCGGCGAGGGTATTGCCGTGCCGCACGCCAAAAGTGCGGCAGTAAAATCACCGGCGCTCGCCGCCATAACCGTGCCGAACGGTGTGGATTACGACGCACCCGACGGGAAACGGGCAAGACTGTTGTTTATGATTGCCGCCACACCCGACGGCGATGTACATTTGGAAATTCTTTCCAGACTAATGGTTATGCTGATGGAGCCCGAATTTTCCGAAAGCCTGATGCAAGCAAAAACCACAGACGAGTTTTTATCGTTAATTGACCGAAAAGAACGCGAAAAATACCCCGACGAGCCGAAAGCGGAAACACCGAAAAAAGAGGGCTATCGCATTTTGGCGGTTACAGCCTGCCCCACGGGCATTGCCCACACCTATATGGCGGCGGAAGCACTCGAAAAAGCAGGTGCAAAATTAGGCTATCCTTTGAAAGCGGAAACCAACGGTTCGGGCGGCGCAAAAAATGTGCTGACCAAAAAAGAAATTGCCGAATGTGACGGCATTATCGTCGCCGCCGACAAAAATGTCGAAATGGCGCGGTTTGACGGCAAACCCGTGTTAAAGGTGTCCGTTTCCAGCGGCATCAACAAACCCGAAGAACTGATACAAAAAATCGTAGAAGGCAAAGCGTCTGTGTATCACCACAACGGCGAAAAAGACGAAAGCGGCGACGCGGACGAAAAAGAAAGCGCGGGCAGAAAAGTGTATAAACACCTGATGAACGGTGTTTCGCATATGTTGCCCTTTGTCGTTGGCGGCGGCGTGCTGATTGCACTCGGTTTCCTTATAGATACCATTGCAGGCAATGCAAATGTCGGCGGCAACTTCGGCTTTACGCATCCGGTTGCGTCTGTTGTATTCTGGATTGGTAAAGCGGCATTCGCCTTTATGTTACCGATTTTGGCGGGCTATATCGCACAATCCATTGCCGACCGTCCCGGTCTTTTACCCGGTATCGTGGGCGGCTATCTCGCCACCACGGGCGCAACGCTTGCCTCTCCCACGGGTAATGATACCGCGGTTTCAGGCTTTCTCGGCGCGTTGCTTGCCGGTTTTGTGGCAGGTATTCTTGTCAATCTTCTCAAAAAAGCCTTTTCTTGGTTGCCGAAATCGATGGACGGTATCAAGCCCGTATTCCTGTATCCGCTGTTCGGTACATTGCTTATCGGTTTGTTTATGCTGTTGATTAACCCCGTAGTCGGCGTACTGAATACCGCCGTTTCCAACGGGCTTTCCTCCCTCGGAAACACCAGCAAATTACTGCTTTCCATTGTACTTGCAGGAATGATGGCGATTGATATGGGCGGCCCGTTTAATAAAGCGGCGTATGTGTTCGGCACAGCGGCGATTGCCGACGGCAACACCTGGATTATGGCGGCGGTGATGATAGGCGGTATGGTGCCGCCCATCGCAATCGCACTCGCAACTTCCTTTTTCAAAAATCGCTGGACAAAAGACGAACTGAAAAGCGGCCCTGTCAATTACCTTATGGGACTTTGCTTCATTACAGAGGGCGCGATTCCCTATGCCGCGTCCGACCCGTTGCGCGTCATTCCTTCTTGCATCGTCGGCTCCGCAGTTGCAGGTGCAGTCACGGCGCTGTTCGGCTGCACTTGCCCCGCACCCCATGGCGGCATATTCACCTTTGCGGTGGTCGGTAAGCCTTTCGGATATTTGATTGCCCTTGTGGCAGGCTCGGTTGTCGGCGCGCTGATGCTGGCACTCCTGAAAAAGAAAAAAACAGAACAGTGAGGTAAATAAAAATGGTTTCAAAATGCGTACAGGTCACAAATAAAATGGGCTTTCATATGCGCCCCGCCAATGTGTTTGTCAGTGCAATGGGCAAATACAAATGCGATGTGTTTATCGTTTTTAACGGCAAAGAAATCAACGGCAAAAGCATTATGAACATTATGGCGTCCTGCATCAAATGCGGCGCCGACATTGAAATTCGCTGTGACGGCGAAGATGAAACCGCCGCTTTGCAAGAGGCGGTGCAGTTGGTCGAAAGCGGGCTCGGCGACGAGCAGTAACAGAAAAGCGGAAAAGGTGAGCCTATGATTTACAAAGGGATTGCAGGCGCGGAAGGCATCGGCATCGGCAAAGCACTTGTGGTGCGCGAAGCAGATTTGGACTATTCCCATGTGGTTTTTTCCGGCGCGGAAAAGGAAACAAAACGCTTGCAAACGGCTATCGCGGCATTTTGCGAAACAGTAACCGCCATGCAGGAAAAACTGACTGCCTCGGTCGGTGAAAAGCAGGCAGAAATCTTAAACGGGCAAATTATGATGATACAAGACCCGTTTATGACCTCGCAAATGCAGGATTTCATAGAAAACGGGCAGTGTGCCGAAGCGGCAGTCGATGCGGTGTGCAATATGTATATTGAAATGTTTTCCTCTGTCGAGGACGATTTGACAAGACAGCGCGCAACAGATATCCGTGATATGCGCGCGCGGCTGTTGGGGATTCTTTTAGGGCAAACGGAAGTGGATTTAAGCGACTTACCGCCCGAAACCGTATTGGTGGCGCGTGATTTCAGCCCTTCCATGACGGCGAATATGCAAAAAGAGCATATCGTCGGCATTCTCTCCGAAACCGGTTCAAAAACCTCGCATTCCGCCATTTTGGCGCGTAGTTTGGAACTGCCCGCCGTGATGAGCGTGGAAAATATTTGCACGCTTTTAGAAAACGGCGATACCGTGATTGTAGACGGTACGCGCGGCGAGGCAGTTGTGCGCCCCGCGCAGGGGATTTTAGAAGCCTATGCCTCGAAACGCGCGCAACTGAAAACGGAAAAACAAGCCTTGCGCGCCTTTGCGGGCAAAAAGACCGTGACCGCCGACGGCAAACAGTTGGCGGTATATGCCAACATCGGCAAACCCGACGATGTTTCTGCCGTACTGCAAAATGACGGCGAGGGCGTGGGGCTGTTTCGTACGGAATTTCTGTTTATGGACAGAGCCGCCCTCCCCTCGGAAGAAGAACAGTTTGCCGCTTACCGCGCGGTAGCCGCGCAAATGCAGGGGAACGAGGTCATTATCCGCACGCTGGATGTCGGCGGGGATAAAGACATTCCGTATTTGCACATGGAACGCGAGGAAAACCCGTTTTTAGGGCATCGTGCCGTGCGCTATTGCCTCGACAATCCCGAAAGTTACAAAGTACAGTTGCGCGCTCTGTTGCGTGCGTCCGCATACGGCAATATAAAAATTATGTTGCCGCTGGTCACCACCGTAAGCGAAGTGCGCCGCGTGCGCGAACTTTTGGAAAGCGTGAAAGCGGAATTGCGAACAGAAAATATCAAGTTCAATGAAAACATCCCCGTCGGCGTGATGATTGAAACCCCCGCCGTCGCCTTGACAGCGGAAACACTTGCCAAAGAAGCGGATTTTTTCAGCATCGGCACAAACGATTTAACGCAGTACACCATGGCGGTTGACCGCGGCAACAGCAAGGTTTCCGCGCTTTACAGCCACTATAACCCCGCGGTATTGCGCTTAATAAAACAAACCGCCGATGCGGCAAACCGTGCGGGGATTCCCGTCGGTATGTGCGGCGAAGCGGCGGCAGATCAGGCGTTTATGCCGTTGCTGATTGCATTCGGTCTGCACGAATTTTCCGTCACGCCTGCCGCAGTGCTCCCGACGCGCAAAACCGTATCTCTTTGGAGTAAAACCGATGCGGATGCCCTTGCAGAGCGCGTTTTAACCCTTTCCACCGCAGAAGAAGTTGCCGCCGCCCTCCAAGAAGCGGCGAGAGTGTAATTTGCAGTTGTAGGGGGCGGATTCTCTTGCCCGCCCGATTGCCATTCTGAGGCGGTAGCCAAAGAATCTCGTTTCACACATTTTAGATTTGTTCTGTTTGAGATTCTTCGCTTCGCTCAGAATGACAAATTATAATGATTATGGACGGGCGGGGTAACCCGCCCGTCCGATTTTAAAACCGAAAAATCGGCAAAATTTATTGTAAATCCGATATAAATGTGCTACAATACCCTACATCTTTTTAATTTCGGGTGAACACAATGATTGCGGTAATTGATTACGGCGCGGGAAATCTTTTGAGCGTGCGAAAAGCACTTGATTACATCGGCGCTGAAAATACAGTGACCGCCGATAAGGCGGAAATCGAGGCGGCGGACGCGGTGATTTTACCGGGTGTCGGTGCATTCGGCGATGCAATGGCGTGCCTGCGCGATTCGGGGCTTTTCGAAACGGTTAAAGCGGCGGCTTTGTCCGATACGCCCTTTTTGGGGATTTGCTTGGGATTGCAAATGCTGTTCCAAAAAAGCGAGGAAACAAAAGGGGTAGAGGGTTTATCGGTTTTAGAGGGCGAAATTTGCCGTTTCCCGTTGGATATGGGCTTAAAAATTCCCCAAATCGGTTGGAATTCGATTGAAATTACGCCCGATTGCCCACTGTTTGACGGTGTGGAGAATGGGGCGTATGTCTATTTTGTGCATTCCTATTATTTAAACGCCAAGCACCCTGAAAATGTGGCGGCAACGGCGAATTACGGCATCGATTTTCACGCCGCGGCGTACGACGCGAAGAAAAACCTGTACGCTACGCAGTTCCACCCTGAAAAAAGCGGCGCGGTCGGTTTGCAAATTCTCAAAAACTTTGCCGCGATGCAGAAGGGAGAACGCTGATGTACGCAAAACGAGTCATTCCCTGTTTAGATGTCAAAAACGGGCGCGTGGTGAAAGGCGTCAGTTTTGTCAATTTGCGCGATGCGGGCGACCCCGTGGAATGTGCCGTCGCGTATGACAAAAAAGGCGCGGACGAACTAGTGCTGTTGGATATTACCGCCACCCACGAGGGGCGCGGCACAATGGTCGATATTGTTACGCGCGTAGCAAAATCGATTTTTATTCCGTTTACCGTCGGCGGCGGCATTCGCACCACCGAGGATTTTAAAGAACTTCTGCGCGCGGGGGCGGACAAAATCTCCGTCAACTCCGCGGCGGTGCGCAACCCCGATTTGATTAACGAGGCGGCGAAGAAATTCGGCAGTCAGTGCGTGGTGTGCGCCATAGATGCCAAACGGCGCGCAGAGGGCGGCTGGGAAGTCTATTTAAACGGCGGCAGACTACCGACAGGCATTGACGCTGTGGAATGGGCGAAAGAAGCCGTTTCCCGCGGGGCAGGCGAAATACTGCTGACGAGTATGGATTGCGACGGGCAAAAAACAGGCTATGATATAGAACTTACCAAAGCCGTTTCCGAGGTTGTCGGCGTGCCCGTAATTGCTTCGGGCGGGGCGGGCGCACTCGAACATTTTTATGACGCCTTAACCGTCGGCAAAGCAGATGCGGTGCTTGCGGCGTCACTGTTTCACTTCAACGAAATCCCGATTGCCGATTTGAAAGCGTATCTCAAAGAACAGGGAATCCCTGTGCGGCCTGTACTGTAAAAGGTGTTTGTGATGGAATTGTTTTTACAGATTATTGTTTGTTTTTTTGCCGGTATGGGCGCAGGGCTCGGCACGGGCTTTGCGGGGCTTTCTGCGGCGGCGGTGATCAGCCCTCTGCTCATTACCTGCCTGGGACTCGAGCCGTATGCGGCGGTCGGCATTGCGCTCGCAAGCGATGTGCTCGCAAGCGCCGTTTCGGCGTATACCTATCATAAAAACAAGAATTTAGACATCAAAAACGGACTCATTATGATGGTAACGGTGCTTTTGTTTACCGTGGTCGGCAGTTATGTTGCCAAACTCGTGCCGGCGCAAACTATGGGCGGATTTTCCAACTTTATGACGCTGTTTTTGGGGCTGAAATTTTTAATCAAACCCGTGATGACCACCAAAGAAAAAATGAACGCCGTGTCCGCGCAAAAACGGGCGGTGCAGTCGGTGCTTTGCGGTATGATTATCGGCTTTATCTGCGGCTTTTTGGGCGCGGGCGGCGGTATGATGATGCTGCTCATATTAACAACCGTGCTCGGCTATGAACTCAAAACCGCAGTCGGCACAAGCGTGTTTATTATGGCGTTTACGGCGCTGACGGGTTCTTTGTCGCACTTTGTGCTCGGCGGTGCGCCGAATTGGCTGTTGCTGGTGCTTTGCGTGGTATTCACATTCCTTTGGGCGCAAATTGCCGCAAAATTTGCCAACAAAGCCACCCCCAAAACCCTCAACCGCATTACGGGCGCGGTGCTGACGGTATTAGGACTTGTCATTGTCGGCGTGAATTATCTCTTTTAATCCTAAAAATACAAAACGAAAAAATAAAGCGCAGAGGCGGGACAAGGTACAGCACTCTGCGCGTTTTATTTTTTGATTATGATTCTGCCGACGGCGTTTCGCCCGACGGTTCGGACGGCGTCTGCGGGGTATCTTCGCTCGGTACTTCGGGCGTTTCGGGCATTTCGGGTGTTTCGGGCACTTCGGGCGTTTCCGGCGCGGGCGGCGTGTCTGCATTCGGGGGTGCTGTTTCGCCGTTTTCGCCGTCTGCCTCGTCTGCCGAAGGCCCGTCGGGCGGTGTTTCGTTCTGCGCGTTGTTTCGCCGATTTGTCGTGCGGCGGCGCGTGGTTGTTTCGGATGCCGTTTCTTCGGAACTCGGTTCTGTAAGCACGGGAACTGCGTCAACGGCGGCCGTCTGTATTTCGGAAACCGTTTCCGTTTCCGAAACATCTGTTTTTTCAAATACGGTTTTCTTACCGCAGGCGGCAAATACGCAGGTAAGCGCGCAAAGCAAAACGCCCAGCAAAACGATTTTTAAATGAGTCCGCAACAAAACCACCTCTGAAATATTGTGTACCGCAAATTCTTTGCTTATTCTAATGCAATCGGAAAATTTTGTCAACCGCCCCTTTCTGTTTAAACCGCACGGGAAACGGCAATACTGCATTTATATAGTATTTCGCAAGTTTTTGGGGGAGTATGTATGAAGGCAGTATTGCTTGCGGACGAATCGGAACAGAGTATTCGCCCCGTTGTTTGCACCACACCGAAATTGCTGTTACCTGTTGTCGGGCGGCCGCTGATTTCCTATTTGTTCGATATGCTGTTGCAAAACGGTATTCGGGAAATCTTTATTTTTTCACCGTATGAAGACCGTCGCTTGACCGATTTTTTACAGTATCACACGCCGAAAGGTGTGTGCGTGCAGGTACTGGGTAATTCGGAAACGGAAAGAACGCGCGCGGTGCAAACGCTTTCAAAAGAGAGCGAACCGATATGTCTTTTAAACGGTATGCATTTTTGGGATTTTGATTTGGAAGCGGCGGCTTGTGCGCACCGTGAAATGCAGGCGGATATGACCGTATTTTCTGTTGATTCCGCAATCTGCCGCGAGGGTACGGCGCTTCTGACGGACGAAACGGACACGCTAACAGGTGCGTTTCCGTTTTACGGCGGTGCAAAACCGTTGACGGAAAAAGCGGACAGCGGCGCATACCTTGTGCGTCCCTCGTGTCTTTCGGCCGTTATGCAAGCGTTCAAAACAGCGGCAAATCAATCACCGTTGCCGTATCTTTCGCAGTATACGGTATTTACGGCGGCGAACGGGTGTTTTCATCCGATAGACTGTCCACCCTCGCTTTGTGCTTGCACGCGGGATATTTTGCACGCCAAAACGCGGTTTTTGCTGCCGCAGTTGGCAAACGGTATTTACAGTGCGTCTGCCTTGCCGAAAGGGGATTTTCAAATTATACCGCCTGTTTTCATTGGGGCAAATGTGAAAATCGGCAACGGCGCAAAAATCGGACCGAATACGGTGTTGGAGGACAACTGCTTTGTCGGACAAAACGCAACAATAGAAAACAGCGTGTTGCGCGCGGGTGCGGCGGTGTATCGGGACGCTGGTTTGCAGAATGCGGTTGTTTGCGAAAATGCCGCAGTCAAAGAGGGCGCGGCGGTGTGCGCGGGCAGTGCGGTCGGCGCTTTTTCCACGGTCGGCAAACACGCCGTTTTGGGACAGGGCGTATGTGTTTGGCCGCATCAAACGGTTGAAAACGGTATGCATATTTCCGGCGATGTGCGTAATTTAACGCCGCAATGGATTACCGTTGCCGAGGATGGCCGTCTGCATACGGCGCAGTCGCCGCTGGACCCGTTGTTGCTTGCCGCATTCGGCAGAGCGTTGAGTGGCTGTGCTTTTGGGAAAAAAGTCGGCATTTTGCACGACGGCAGTTTGGCGGGTGTGGCGGCGGCACAGATTGTGTCGGGTACGCTTGCCGCGCAGGGCAGCGGCGTGTGGTGTTTCGGCAAAGGGTTTTTGCCGCAGTTGCATTTTTATACGGCGTTTTGTGATTTGCAGGTCGGCATTTTTCTTTGCGAACAAAAAGGACGGTTGTGTCTGTATATTTTTTCGGCGGGTGGACTTTTGCTTTCGGGTGCGGATATTTCCGCGCTTTGTACGCGACTGAAAATTGGGGATTTTCCCGTGCCGATGCTTGAAAATTGCCGTGCCGGTGCGGATATGCACGATATGCAGACCATGTATTTGCGCGAACTTTTGCGGGAGGCGGGTACGCTTTTAGACGGGCAGGCGGTGTGTGTGCAATGCCCGAATCCCGAAATCACGATGCTTTTAGAGGACGCGCTTTACCGTTTAAATGCAAAAACGGGCGATGAGGTAACATTGCGCCTGTCCGCTGACGGTACGCGTGTGACCGCCTTTCATCGCGTATGCGGTTATTTGCCGTATGAACGGTTGCTTGCCCTTTGCTGTACCGATGTGTTTAGAAGCGGGCGCGATGTTGCCCTTGCGGCGGACGCGCCGTTTGTCTTTGCGCAAATTGCCGCCGAAAACGGACGGCGTATTTTGCACTATCCCGCCGTGCCGACCGAAGAAACCGACGCGCAGACGCGCGCATTGGCAAAAGAACAGTTGTTTGCGCGTGACGGCGTATTTTTAAGTATGCGCTTGCTCGGTATATTGCAGAAAAGCGGCAAAAGTTTAGATGAACTGCACCGCGAGTTGCCCCCGTTTTTTGTGCGGAAAAAAAGTGTATCTTCGTCGCTTTTGCCGGCCGAATTGTTGTCCGCTTTGCATTTGCCGAATGCCGAATTGCGCAAAGAGGGAATTGTTTGGCAAACGGAAAACGGGCGCGTTTTGCTGACGCCGCAGAGCGCGGGCAGACGGTTGCATATTTTGGCGGAAAGCGCTCGCTTCGAAACCGCAAAATCACTTTGCGAGGAAGTTGAAGAAAGGTTGACAAAACATTGACACCGAGGAAAATAAAGAGTATTATATTAAATAACTATAATCGCTATCTATGCAATAACGGATAGTATCTTGAATTTTCACCCGCTTTTTGTTCTTTGAAGCGGGCATACATACAGCAGAAAGTCTTTACGAAATAAGGAGAATCAAATGGCAAAACAAACGAAAGAAAAGCCGAATACGCCTGCGCAGAAACCGCAAAAAGAACGGCAAAACAGCGCGGGTAAGGGTAAGTCTGCCCAAAAGAACGGCTCGCCGGCAAAATCAAAGCAAAAAACACAGTCGAAAAGTCGGCAAAAGCCGAAATCGGCTATGCAAGGGTTCAGCGACTCTGCCGCAGGGCAACAGCAAAAACGGTATTACAACACCTTGAAGAACGCAAACGGCGGCAAAACGACGAAACGCGCGCCGTCCGGTTCGAAACCGCGCAAGAAAAAACCGGCACCGCCTTTAAAAATCGCATTTTTGGGCGGGCTGAACGAAGTCGGCAAAAATATGACGCTCTATGAATGCGACGGCGATATGCTGCTCGTGGACTGCGGGCTTGCGTTTCCCGACCCCGAAATGTTCGGGGTGGATTTGGTGATTCCCGATTTTACCTATGTGCTCGAAAATGCTGACAAAATCAAAGGCATTTTAATTACCCACGGGCACGAGGACCATATCGGCGGGTTGGCATTTTTGCTGAAATCGTTGCATATCCCCGTGTATTCCACGCGCTTGACCATCGGGCTCATCGAGGGCAAACTGCGTGAGCATAAAATTCTGGACCAATGCAGTTTGAATGTGATAAAACCCGGCGACAAAGTGAAACTCGGCTGTTTTGAAACCGAATTTATTCATGTCAACCACTCCATTCCCGATGCCGTTGCGCTTGCGATTGACACGCCGGCGGGTAAGGTGGTGCAAACGGGTGACTTTAAAATCGACACCACGCCCATTGACGGCGGCGTGATTGATTTGGCGCGGCTGTCCGCCATCGGCGAAGAAGGCGTACTGTGTCTTTTGTCCGACTCCACAAACGCCGTAAAACCCGGTTTTACCGAAAGCGAGCGCAAAGTCGGCGAAACCTTTGAGGTACAGTTTCGCAAAGCGGGTACGCGCCGTTTGATTGTGGCGACTTTTGCGTCGAATATTCACCGCGTACAGCAGATTATCAATGTGGCGGAAAGTCTGGGGCGTAAGGTGGCGCTCTCGGGCAGAAGCCTTGAAAATGTCGTGTCCGTTGCGGCGGAACTCGGCTATATCCGTGTGCCCGAGGGGATTTTGGTCGGCATTGACAGCATCAACCGTTATCCCCCCGAAAAATTGGTGGTCATCACCACGGGCAGTCAGGGTGAACCGATGTCGGCGCTGTACCGTATGGCGTTTTCCGAACATCGCCGCGTGGAAATCGGCCCCAATGATTATGTGATTATCTCCGCCACCCCCATTCCCGGCAATGAAAAAATGGTCGGCAAAGTGGTGGACGAACTGCTCAAACAGGGTGCCGAGGTTGTGTATGAAAAAATGTACGATGTCCATGTTTCGGGGCACGCCTGCCAAGAGGAACTCAAATTGATGATGAGCCTTGTCAAACCGAAATATTTTATCCCCGTGCACGGCGAGCAAAAGCATTTGCAAAAACACGCCGCGCTTGCGCGCACAATGGGCATTCCCGATGGGAATATTCTGCTTGCGGACAACGGCAAAGAAGTCGAACTGACCGCCGAAAAAATCCGCATTTCGGGCGAAGTGCCTGCCGGAATGGTCTTTGTGGACGGCAGCGGCGTCGGTGATGTCGGTTCTGTGGTATTGCGCGACCGCAAACGCCTTGCCGAGGACGGTATTATCATCATAGCCGTCACGATAGAAAAGGAAACGGGCGAGGTGGTTTCCGGCCCCGATGTTGTGACGCGCGGCTTTGTGTATGTGCGCGAGTCCGAACAGTTAATGGAGGAGTCGCGTCGGCTTTGCGAAAGCGTGCTTGCGGATTGTATGTATGAACGTGTGCGTGATTTCGGTACCATTCGCAACCGCTTGCGTGACGAAATTTCTCGCTTAACCTATACACGCACCAAAAGAAGTCCGATGGTGCTTCCCATTATAATGGAGGTGTAAGCCTTGAAGGCAGGGTATGTGATTCGCACCTATCCGCTCAGTTTTGCACTGGTCTTGCTGTCTGCGGCGTTTTGTATCGTCACCGCCTTTTTGAATTGGCGTGCGGCGTTGGTGCAAGTCGCTTTTCTGTTGATTTTTACCGTAGCGGCGGCACTCAAAGCGCGGCACGATTTTCAGGTCATTCGCAAAACGGTTTCGGCGCTGAACGCGTCTTTTTCGGCAGAGGAAAACTCATCACTCACCAATTTCCCATTGCCTGTTGCCGTGTTTGACAACAGTGACCGTGTGGTTTGGTACAATCAAAAGTTCAACAACGAGGTTTTGGCACAAGTCAGCGCCAAAGACAGTGAAATTATGCAGTTTACAGGCGGCAAAGGCTTACAGGAAATTCGGGAAAACCCCGTGTTTTGCGTCAAACTTGCCGACAGGGAGTATACGGTCTATTTCAGCCACATCACTTGTGCGGGGCGGCAGTCTTATGTGTTGATTTATACCGAGGATACCGCTTTGAAACAAATTGCGGCGGCATACCGAAAAGAAAAACCCGCCGTGGTGATTTTGGCGGTGGACAGCGCCGACGAAATCTACCGCGCCTACAAAGAAAGCGAATACGCCGAAATTTTGGGCGATGCAGAACGAATGACCGAAACCTTTTTATCGGAATTTGACGGCGTTTTCCGCAAACTTGCAAGCGGCAGATTCTTAGCGATTGTGCCGGAAACGGAACTGCAAAAAATGATTGCCAAAAAATTCAATATTTTGGAACGGGTACGGGCGTATACATACAACGGCGCGGCAGTCGGCATTACGCTGTCCGTCGGCGTAGGGCGCGGCGACTCGCTTTCCGATGCCGAAAGCAACGCACGCCAAGCGTTTGATATGGCGCTCGGGCGCGGCGGCGACCAAGCGGTCTTAAAAGGGACGGACGAAAGTTATCAGTTTTTCGGCGGTGTTTCCAAAGGCGTGGAAAAACGCACCAAAGTGCGTTCCCGCGTGGTGGCAAACGCGCTCTGGGAGTTGTTGCAGACTGCCGAAAATGTGGTGGTTATGGGGCACAAATTCTCGGATTTGGACAGCATAGGCGCCGCAATCGGTCTTTGCAAGGCGGCGCAAGCCCTGGGCAAATCCGCCAAAATTGCCGTCAATGAAAAAACCACCCTCGCTCTGCCGTTGATTGCCTATATCAAATCGCAATCCGACGCGGAGTTGTTTGTTTCGCCCGAAGCGGCAACGCATAGCATGACGGACAAATCCTTGTTAATTGTGGTGGATACACATAAAACGGGCTTTGTGGAAGCCCCGGAGGTGTATGAAAAAGCGCAAAAAGTGGTGGTCATTGACCACCATCGAAAGAATGTGGATTACATTCAAAATGCGGTGATTTTCTACCACGAACCGCACGCGTCATCTACCTGTGAATTGGTGGCGGAACTGTTGCAGTATATGGGCAAAAAACCGTTGGTAAGCCCTGTGGAAGCGGACGCTTTGCTTGCGGGAATCATGCTCGATACCAAAGAATTTGTATTGCGCACGGGCGTGCGTACCTTCGAAGCGGCGGCTTATCTGCGTGCGCGCGGGGCGGATACGGTTACGGTCAAGAGTTTCTTTGCCAGCAGTATGGAAAACCGAAAATTGCGCGGGCAAATCGTGCTCAATGCGCAAAGTCATAACCGTTGCGCCGTTTCCGTTGCCGATTTTGCGGCGAAGGATTTGCGCGTCATTTGCGCGCAGGCGGCAGACGAACTGTTAACCGTCAGCGATGTGGATGCCTCGTTCGTGCTGTTTGAAACCGACGGCACGGCAAACATTTCCGCGCGTTCGATGGGCAAAGTGAATGTGCAACTTATTATGGAAGCGCTCGGCGGCGGCGGGCATCAAACGATGGCGGCGGCGCAACTTGCCGACACACAACTTTCCGAAGCGGAAAAACAACTGCACGCGGCAATCGACGCCTATTTTGAGAATCAGTAAACACAACTTATCAATACGGAGGTACAGGTATGGAAGTTATTTTGAAAAAAGATGTAAAAGGGTTAGGAAAAGCAGGGGAAAAGGTGAAAGCGTCCGACGGGTACGCGCGCAACTTTTTGTTCCCGAAAGGGCTTGCCGTGGAGGCGAATGCCCAAACCTTAACCGAATACAAAAACAGCGAAGCGTCCAAACAGCATAAAATCGATGTGGAAATTGCCGCGGCAAAAGACGCAAAAGCGAAATTGGACGGCAAAACCGTGCGCCTGACCGCAAAAGCGGGGCAAAACGGCAGATTGTTCGGTTCCGTGACCGCCAAAGATGTGGCACAGGCCATTTCCGACCAACTCGGTGTCGCGGTGGATAAGCGTAAACTTTCGGTCGCCGACATTAAAAATTTCGGCACCTATTCGGCGGAAGTGAAACTGTATACGGGGATTTCCGCTGCCGTGACGGTCGAAGTCACCGAATAAACGCAGAGGAGATACATATATGGATACCCTTCTGTTTGATAAAATTCAAGAGCCGTACAGTTTAGACGCCGAACAGGCGGTTTTGGGCGCTTTGTTAATCGACCCGAACTGCTATGACCGTGTGTCGGGCATTCTGCGCTCTGCGGACTGTTTCTACATTCCGCAACATAAGGCGATTTACGCGATAATTGCCAATTTCAAACTGCTCAATCAAAAGGTGGACGCCCTGATTGTAGCGGAAGAATTGCGGCGCAACGGCACATATGACGAGGCAAGCGGCAAAAACTATCTGGCACAGTTGGCGCAAGCCGTGCCGAGCGTAGCCAATGTGGAAAACTATGCAAATATCGTGAAAGAAAAACACTATTTGCGTACACTGATGGACGCCGCCTCGGAAATGTTGCGCGATGCCGCCGAAGAGGAAAAACCCGCCGACGAAATTATGGAGGCCGCCGAACAGAAAATCTATGATATTCGGCAGGGCAAGAAAACCAACGAGCCGACGCGGCTTTCGGACATCATCACCAACGAGGTGTATGACAATCTGCAAAAACTAACCGACCCCGCGCTCGCCGCTGAATACAAGGGTATTCCGACAGGCTTTTCTCTTTTAGACAAGTATATGACCGGTTTAAACAAATCGGATTTAATCTTAATCGGTGCGCGTCCTGCAATGGGTAAAACCAGTTTTGCGCTGAATATTGCGCGCAATGTGGCAGTGCAGGCAAAGAAAAAGGTTGTCTTTTTCTCGCTCGAAATGGGCAAAGAACAGTTGGCACAGCGTATTCTTTCCACCGAGGCGCGTGTGGAAAGCCAAAAAATGCGTACCGGCGAACTGTCTGACGATGATTGGCAGCGTTTGGCGCAGGCAACCGTTTCTTTAAACGAGGCGGAGTTGTATTTTGACGATACCGCCAATATTACCGTGCCCGAAATGAAATCTCGCGTTCGTAAAATGCGCGATGTGGACTGTGTGATTATCGACTATTTGCAGTTGATGCAGGGCACCAAACGCACCGACAGCCGTGTGCAGGAGGTTTCCGAAATCACCAGAAGTTTAAAACTGATGGCAAAAGACCTGAAAATTCCCGTGATTACCTGTTCGCAACTTTCGCGTTCCACCGAGGGGCGCGGAAAGTCCCATAAACCGCAGTTGTCGGATTTGCGTGAATCCGGTTCTATTGAGCAGGACGCCGACATCGTTTTGATGCTGTACCGCGAGTCCTATTATGACGAGGAAAAGAACGAAACCGTTGTGACCGACGAAAGTAAAGCACAGGTGATTGTCGCCAAAAACCGTCACGGCGGCACGGGCGACATTGACTTGCATTGGAACGGGAATTATACCTTGTTCTCCACACCGGAGTTGTATCACAATGCGTAAAAAAGTGCTTTCGTGTGTGCGGGAATATGCGATGTTTCAACAGGGGGACCGTGTGACCGTCGGGTTTTCGGGCGGGGCAGATTCCTGTTGCCTGTTGCATTTGCTGTATTCTCTGCAAAACGAATTGAAAATCTCGGTTTCGGCATTGCATATTCACCACGGCATTCGCGGGGAAGAAGCCGACCGTGACGCCGCCTTTTGTAAGGCGTTTTGCGAAAAATACGGAATTCCGTTTGCAATCGAATATGTGCATGTGCCGCATACGGCGGCAAAAACAGGGGAAACAACCGAAGAATGCGCGCGCAGACTGCGCTATGAAGCGCTTTTCGCCGCGGCAGGGGAGACGGGCAAAATCTCCACCGCCCACACCGCCGATGACAACGCCGAAACCGTGCTGTGGAATTTAACGCGCGGCACGGGGCTTGCAGGCTTATGCGGCATTCCGCCCGTGCGCGAAAACATTGTGCGGCCGTTGCTGTTTTGTACGCGCCGCGAGGTGGAAATTTACTGCGCGCAAAAGCATTTGGAGTTTGTTACCGACTCCACGAATTTTTCGTCTGACTACACGCGAAACCGTATTCGGCACGAGGTATTGCCCGTGTTAGCGGACTTAAATCCCGCGGTTTTAGAATCGGTCACGCGTATGTGCTCGAATTTGCGGGCGGAAAACGATTTTTCTGAAACGCTTTGCGATTCCCTTTTGCAAAACACCGATACAAACGCAATTCCGCTGGATTTGCTGAAAAATCAACCGAAAGCCCTTGCCTGCCGTGCGTTAAAACGCGTTTTGCAGGAAAAGACGGGCGGGGATATTGCCGCAACGCATATCGAAGCGGTATATGCATTGCTTTTTAAAAACGGCAGTGTGACTTTGCCCGGTGGTGTGACGGCGCGCAGCCGCGGCGGTGTTTTGGAGTTTCCGAAAATCATGTCGGCAGAACCGTTCGAAATCCCGTTTCCGACAGAAAATTTCCCTGCTTTTGTGTCTTTACCGCAGGGGAAAGTGTCTATTCAAAAGTATACGCAAAAAGATTTACAAAATCTTCACAAAGACCTATTGGCGAATGCCGTAGATTGTGCTAAAATAAGCAATACCGTGCTTCGAAGCCGTCGCGCAGGCGATCGATTCACGCACGGAAAACGGGCTGTGACAAAGTCCGTAAAAAAATGGCTCAATGAATTGGGCGTTGCGCCCGAACGGCGCGACGGTGTGCCGCTTTTGGCGCAGGGGAGTGAAATCCTTTGGTTCGGCGGTTGCGGTGCGTCGCGTTTGGCAAAACCGACCGAAAATACAAAAGAATTTTTGGTTTTAACTTATATTTGCGGGGGAAATACGAATGAATAAGTATGATATGTCTGCTGACATCGAGCGCGTTTTGCTGTCCGAGCAGGATTTGAAAGACACGGTTGCGCGTATCGGCAAAGAGATTTGTAAAGATTACAAAGACAGCCCGAATCCGCTGATATTGGTCAGCGTTTTGAAGGGTTCTGTCGTGTTTATGGGCGATTTGATGCGCGCGATTGATATCCCTTGTTTTATTGATTTTATGTCCGTTTCCAGTTACGGCGCGGGCACAACCTCTTCGGGTGTCGTGAAAATTATTAAAGATTTGGATACCAATGCCATTGAGGGCGCGGATTTGCTGATTGTGGAGGATATTCTCGACAGCGGTAAAACGCTGTACTATTTAAAGCAAATTCTGCAAGCACGCAACCCCGCAAGCATCAAAATTTGCACATTGTTAGATAAACCCGAGCGCCGCACCGCACCCATAACGGCGGACTATGTCGGCGCGACGATTCCCGATGCGTTTGTTGTCGGGTACGGTTTGGATTACGCCGAAAAATACAGAAACCTGCCGTATGTCGGCATTTTAAAACCGTCGGTGTACGCCGATGACAAATAAAACGGAATTTGTAAAGGAGTGAACGCCTTTTGAAAAAAATAGATTGGAGAGTTGTTGTCCCTTATATCGCCATACCGCTTGTGTTTGTGCTGTGTGTGGTGCTGTATATGAATCTTGGGCAGACAACCAAAGCCAAAACCGAGTATTTTGAAATTGTCAATAAATTTGAAAATCACGAGGTCACCGCATACAAATTAAATCTGACAAGCGGTGTTTTGGAATATAAGGTTGTAGGGGACGATGCCACTTATGAGTACACCGTGCCCAACGTCAATTTGTTTGTGCAGGATGTGCACGAACAGGTTATGGAATACAACCGCGAAAATCCCGACGCACAAATTCAGGTGGATTATAAATCCGGCTCGGCGAATTCGTGGTGGGTAAGTTTACTGCCGACCGTTGCGGTTATGGTGCTTTTGACCCTTGTGATGTTCTTTATGTTCCGCAAAATGAACCAGTCTATGCAGAATGAGAACAACCGCGCAATGTCTTTCGGTAAGGCACGCATCAAAAAAGGCGGCGATGACAAACGCAAAACCACTTTTAAAGATGTGGCAGGCGCGGACGAGGAAAAAGAAGAATTGGAAGAAATCGTGGAATTTTTGAAAAATCCGCAGGCGTTTAACGAACTCGGCGCAAGAATTCCGAAAGGCGTGTTGCTTGTCGGCCCGCCCGGTACAGGTAAAACTTTGCTTGCGCGTGCCGTTGCGGGGGAGGCTGATGTGCCGTTCTTCTCGATTTCCGGTTCGGATTTCGTGGAAATGTATGTCGGCGTCGGCGCTTCGCGTGTGCGTGACTTGTTTGACCAAGCTAAGAAAAATTCCCCGTCCATTATTTTCATCGATGAAATCGACGCCGTCGGCCGTCACAGAGGTGCCGGTATGGGCGGCGGGCACGATGAACGCGAGCAAACCTTAAACCAGTTGCTTGTGGAAATGGACGGTTTCGGCGCGAATGAAGGCGTCATTGTGATTGCCGCCACCAACCGCCCCGACATTTTGGACCCCGCGCTGTTGCGCCCGGGTCGATTTGACCGCCAGGTTACGGTAAATTACCCCGACATTCGCGGCAGAGAGGATATTTTGAAAGTCCACGCCAAAGGCAAACCTTTAGGGCCCGATGTGGATTTGGGGCAGATTGCAGGCGCAACCGTCGGCTTTACGGGCGCTGACCTTGAAAATCTCTTAAATGAAGCGGCATTGCTTGCGGCAAGACGCAAGAAGAAAGCCATCACCATGCCCGAAATTGAAGAAGCCACGATGAAAGTGCTTGTCGGTACGGAGAAAAAATCGCACCGTATCACCGAGCATGACAAGGAAATTACCGCCTATCACGAGGCGGGGCACGCGGTTTCCGCGTTTTACCTTGACCACCAAGACCCCGTTACGCACATTTCCATTGTGCCGCGCGGCAGAGCAGGCGGTTTCACAATGTATCAGCCCGAAAAAGACGAAATGCACTTGATGCGTTCGAGAATGCTTGACGACATCGTGTCTTTGCTCGGCGGCAGAGTTGCGGAAAGCATTATTTTCGACGATATTTCCACGGGTGCGTCCAACGATATCGAGCGCGCGTCCGACATTGCCCGTAAAATGGTGACGAAATACGGTATGAGCGAAAAACTCGGGCCGATTGCGTTCGGGCAGGATAATGACGAAGTCTTTATCGGAAAAGATTATAACCATATCCGCAATTATTCCGAGGCGGTTGCCTCTGAAATCGACAAAGAGGTCGAGGCGATTGTGCTGGCAGGCTACAAGCGCACCGAGGAGATTTTGCGTACGCATATTGACAAACTGCATGTGGTTGCCAAAGCGCTTGTCGAGCGCGAAAAAATCACGGGCGAGGAGTTCTATCTGTTAATGGACGGCAAGGAATTGCCGCCGTTAAAGTCGGCAGAACCCGCGCAGGCGGCGGAAGCCTCCGCGGCAGAGCAAGATGTACCGCAGAATGACGCGGAATCGACAGAATCGCAAGCGCCGACCGAAAGCGACGGCGCGTCGCAAACGGCAGAAAATGCCGAGGTGAAAGAGCAAGATGTACCGCAGAATGACGCGGAATCGACAGAATCGCAAGCGCCGACCGAAAGCGACGGCGCGTCGCAAACGGCAGAAAATGCCGAGGTGAAAGAGCCAACCATACCACCCGAAACACAAGAATAACTTGATGCGCGGCGGAAAAGACATTTCCGCCGCGTTCTTTTGCAAAAATAGAGGAAAATCCCTTCAATTCAACCAAAACACAGATGCCGATTTTCGCGCTTTTTCAGCATTTCTACAAACTTTTTGCGCGCGGCGAGAGCGTGCTTTAAATGGTTGACTTTTTTAAAAAATAGGGTTAGAATATACCCTAATATCATTAAATTGCTTATGCAGTATGGGTAGGAGAAGACTATGAAACGCAATGGTTCCGAGATAATCGCCGAAGTGCTTATCGAGCACGGTGTGGATACGGTTTTCGGGTATCCCGGCGGCGCGGTTTTGAATATATATGACGCGCTGTATCAGTACAGCGACCGTATTCGCCACATTTTAACGGCGCACGAACAGGGCGCGTCCCACGCGG
The DNA here is from genome assembly GCA_946055445.1 of uncultured Ruminococcus sp. Classification (GTDB taxonomy): domain Bacteria; phylum Bacillota; class Clostridia; order Oscillospirales; family Acutalibacteraceae; genus Fimenecus. The sequence goes on from CAMGGF010000002.1 coordinate 25,492, forward strand.
CGGACGGCTATGCACGCGCCACGGGCAAAACGGGCGTGGTCATTGCCACCAGCGGCCCGGGGGCTACGAATTTGGTTACGGGGCTTGCCACGGCGTATATGGACTCCGTGCCGATGGTTGCCATAACGGGCAATGTCAGTACTTCGCTCATCGGCAGAGATGCGTTTCAAGAGGTTTACATAACGGGCATTACTATGCCGATTACCAAGCACAACTTTATGGTGCAGGATATTTCGGAACTTGCCGACATTCTGCGCGAGGCGTTCAAAATTGCCAATACAGGCAGGAAAGGTCCCGTGCTTGTCGATATTCCGAAAGATATTACTGCGGCGGTCACCGATTTTGAGCCGCTTGTACCCGCCCCGATTGCGGACAATACCGTTATCCATCACGAGCAACTCAAAGCGGTTGCCAAAATGCTCAATTCTGCCAAACGCCCGTTTATCGAACTCGGCGGCGGCGTCACTTCGGCAAATGCTTCCGAAGAAGCGCGCGCTTTGGTGCAAAAATGCGGCGCACCCGCGTGCCATACGCTGATGGCGGCAGGCGTTTTGGGGTATGACGAGCCGCTGAATTACGGTTTGGTCGGTATGCACGGCAGTTTCGTTGCCAACAAGGCGATGGACGAAGCAGATTTGCTGATTGCCGTCGGCACGCGTTTTTCTGACCGTGTGGCATTAAAACCCGATGCGTTTGCGAAAAATGCTAAGGTTGTGCAGATTGACATTGATTTGAGCGAAATCAACAAGAATGTTACGGTCGATGCATACCTTACAGGCGATGTGAAAACGATTTTACAGGCACTCTTGCCGCTTGTGGAGTCTGTGGACCGCAGTGCGTGGCTTGCAGAGATTGAAACCTTTAAACAGGACGATTATATTCCGCAAGATGACCCCGCGCATTTAACCCCGCACGAACTTGTGCAGGCGATTTGTAACGATACCGACAAAGAAACCGTGTATGTGACCGATGTCGGTCAGCATCAAATGTGGGCGGCGCAGTATCTTTCCCATATATCGGCGCGTAATTTCTTGACCAGCGGCGGCTTGGGCACAATGGGGTACGGCTACGGCGCGGCAATCGGTGCACAAATTGCGTGCCCTGAAAAACGCGTGGTGCATATTACGGGCGACGGCTCGTTCCATATGAATTTGAACGAAGCGTGCACGGCGGTCAGTTACAATTTGCCGATTATCACCGTGATTTTCGACAACCGCGTACTCGGTATGGTGCGCCAGTGGCAAACTTGCTTCTACGGCAAGCGCTATTCGCAAACCGATCCCGAACGCAAAACGGATTTTGTCAAAGTGGTTGAGGGCTTCGGCGGCAAAGGCTACCGCGCCACCAATCTCGCCGAGTTTAAAGCGGCATACAAACAAGCACAGCAGGATAACTGCCCTGTTTGGATTGACTGTACGATTGGCAAAGACGAGCGCGTGTTGCCGCTTATCCCCGCAGGCAAAACGATTGACGATATTATCATCGCGCCGAATTGCGAAACCTGCCGTCATCAGTGCCACAAAAAGAATAAGTGATATACTGTGAAACAACCCTTTGCAACGATTTGCAAAGGGTTGTTTTTGATTTGACTTTCCTTTGGAAAAGAAACCCGCCGAAACGCTTTTCACGGCATTTCGGCGGGTATTTGTATCTCTCTGTTTTTCGGCAATCAGTTGTTGATGAATTTATCCTTTTCATCGTTCCAACTGTAAAGTTTTCTGACTTCTTCACCGACTTTTTCCGACGGATGCTCTGCGGCAAGTTTGCGCATTGCTTTAAAGTGCACCTGACGGCCGGCAGGGGACATATCCAACAGGAATTCTTTTGCGAAAGAACCGTCCTGAATGTCCGCAAGAATTTTCTTCATCGTCTTTTTGGTTTCTTCGGTAATCAACTTCGGACCGGTAACATAATCGCCGTATTCCGCAGTGTTGGAAATGGAGTAACGCATACCTGCGAAACCGCTTTGGTAAATCAAGTCCACAATCAACTTCATTTCGTGAATGCACTCGAAATACGCGTTTCTGGGGTCATAGCCTGCTTCGCAAAGGGTTTCGAAACCTGCCTGCATCAGCGCGCAAACGCCGCCGCAAAGCACAGCCTGCTCACCGAACAGGTCGGTTTCGGTTTCGGTGCGGAATGTAGTTTCCAAAACGCCTGCTCTTGCACCGCCGATGGCAAGCGCATATGCAAGTGCCATATCGAGCGCTCTGCCGGTTGCGTCTTGATGTACGGCTACAAGGCAGGGAACGCCTTTGCCCGCCTGATATTCCGAACGAACGGTGTGGCCGGGGCCTTTCGGTGCAATCATCGTAACATCCACATCTTTCGGCGGGGTGATGCAGCCGAAGTGAATGTTAAAGCCGTGTGCGAACATCAGCATATTGCCGGGCTCAAGGTTCGGCTCAATGTCCTTTTTATACATATCTGCCTGCAATTCATCATTGATGAGAATCATAATGATGTCGGCTTTTTTTGCAGCCTCTGCCGCAGTGTAAACTTCAAAGCCCTGTTTTTCAGCCTTTGCCCAGGATTTACTGCCCTCATAAAGACCGATAATCACATTGCAACCCGACTCTTTTGCGTTGAGCGCGTGTGCGTGCCCTTGGCTGCCGTAGCCGATCACGGCAATGGTTTTGCCGTCGAGCAGGGAAAGGTTGCAGTCCTCTTGATAAAACATTCTTGCTTCTGCCATAATTTGTATGCCTCCAAAAAAGAATTTATGTAAGTTGTTTGACAACTTGTTATCGGTTGTCATACAACTATTATAACCGCTTTTTTGCGGTTGTCAATACTTTTTTTATTCTGTTTCCAAAGAAATTTGCTCATTGAGCACCGCATGGTGCAAATGTACGGTTATCGCGCTTTTTAAACCCTGCGCGTCGCGTTTTTCCAAAAAGTTCATAATCAGAATGTGGTCTTTGTACGCGTCCTCTGCAACCGTATCCAAATTGTAATTGAGGCGAAAAGTCTGCTCAATCGTTTGCGTAATCATCGGCATAAACTGCCCCAAAAATTCGTTGTGCGACGCCTTGATAATCGCGCCGTGAAACGCACTTTCCGAGGCGATACGGTTTTTGCTTTGCGGGTCTGTGAGAATTTGTTTTTGACACTCTTCACCGAGTTTTAAAATCTCTTGAATTTCGCTGTCCGTTGCACGCTTGCAGGCGAGCGCGGCGGCTTGCGGCTCAAAAATCAACCGTGTTTCGTACAAATCCCGCAGGGTCACTTTCATTTTCGAAAGATTTTGCATTGCAATGCCGCCTGCGGCGTATTGGTCGATTTGCGCGGCAACGAAAGTCCCTCTGCCGCGGCGTACTTCCAAAATACCCTCGGCGGTCAAAATACGGATTGCCTCGCGCAAGGTGGTGCGGCTGATGCCGAGGTCACGCGCCAATTCATTTTCATTCGGCAGTTTTTCACCGAATTTGTAACTGTGCTCTTTCAAAATTTTGTTTTGCAAAGTTTCTGCCGTTTGCTGTGACAAATTCTTTTTTTCCATATATATCTTCGGTTCCTTTTTGAAACGGTATTTACACTACTATACAATACCTTTTCAAAAAAAGCAAAAGTTTTTTGCGCGTTTGCGGGGGCACCATCGGTTCTCTGTTCGCTTATACTGTAAGGTGAGGAGAGCCGAACACAATATGCCGAAAATTTGATATTACGGCGTATTTTCACTTTTTCACCGTTGTCGGGCGTCAGCCCGACTGCCGCTTCAAAAGCAA
>CAMGGF010000003.1 GCA_946055445.1 uncultured Ruminococcus sp.
TTCTGTCGAGCACTGCGATTTTCTTCGCGGTTGCGGGGATTGCTTCGCAAAGTTTTGCCGCAGAGAACGGTCTGTAAAGACGGACTTTGACAAGGCCGACTTTTTCGCCTTTTGCGGTTAAGTAGTCAATAACTTCTTCTGCCACATCGCAGATAGAGCCCATCGCCACGATAACTCTGTCCGCATCGGGCGCACCGTAGTAGTTGAACAGTTTGTAGTCGGTGCCGAGTTTTTCGTTGACTTTGTCCATATACTTCTCAACAACAGCGGGAACAGCATCATAATACTTGTTGCACGCCTCTCTGTGCTGGAAGAAGATGTCGCCGTTTTCGTGCGAACCACGCATGACGGGGCGCTCGGGATTCAGCGCGCGTTTGCGGAACGCGTCAACAGCGTCCATATTGCACATTTCTTTGAGATCTTCATAATCCCAAATCTTGATTTTCTGAATTTCGTGCGAGGTGCGGAAACCGTCGAAGAAGTTGATAAACGGTACGCGGCTTTCAATCGACGCCAAATGCGCGACGGCGGCCAAGTCCATAACTTCCTGCACATTGCCCTCGGCAAGCATTGCAAAACCGGTTTGACGGCAAGCATACACATCGGAGTGGTCACCGAAGATGTTCAGTGCGTGAGACGCAACGCAGCGTGCCGAAACATGGAACACCGACGGGAGCAATTCACCCGCGATTTTATACATATTCGGAATCATCAACAGAAGGCCTTGCGACGCGGTGTAAGTGGTGGTCAGCGCGCCGGCCGCCAACGAGCCGTGCACGGTACCTGCCGCACCTGCTTCGGATTGCATTTCGGCAACCTTAACCGTTGTACCGAAAATGTTTTTGACCCCCTGTGCAGACCATTGGTCCACATAGTCCGCCATCGGGCTCGACGGCGTGATCGGGTAAATACCGGCAACTTCCGTGAACGCGTAAGAAACATACGCGGCGGCGTTGTTACCGTCCATCGTCTTCGATTTTCTCGAAACGACGGGTTTCTTTGTTTCTGCCATTCGTATTTCCTCCTTGAAAGGTTTGTTAACTGTATTGGGGCAGAGCACACCCCACCCACTCACATACACGGATATTGTATCACTTTCTTTGCGGCGTGTAAATACGAAATCTTATGAAAATCCGCACAAAAAGTGAAAAATTTTGCAGATTTTGTAAAACACACACGCAAAATCGTTATAAAACGGCGTGCACTTGCATTCAGGCACGGTATATGGTACACTGCGTTTGGAAATTCGTTTTGATTTTACGGGAGTTCAGACAGTATGAAACGCACAGTGATTATCACCACCCCGCCGGCGCACTCCGGCAAATACGCCATTCCCGACGGTGCTCAGAAAACAATCAAAATCGATATGCAAAAAAATCAGCGCATTACCGTGACAAAAGTGTAATAACCGCATTTTTTGTCGAAGCGCCGCGTTATTCGTCACCGTGTTGACTTTACAGGGAAATTGGTATATACTATATTGAAAATTATGCACTTTTGAAAGGAGTTCCAAACTTATATGGATGCAGACCCCTGGAGTATTATCTTAAAGGTCGTTTTACTGTTTATTTTAACGCTTTTAAACGCGTTTTTTGCGATGTCGGAGATTGCGATTATCTCGCTCAATGACGCAAAAATCGACAAAATGGCGGAGGATGGGCACAAAAAAGCCCGTCAGGTGAAAAAACTGACGGAAAATTCGAGCAATTTCCTCTCGACCATTCAAATCGGCGTCACTTTGGCAGGGTTTTTGACTTCCGCAACCGCGGCGCAGAGTTTTGCCGTAATGCTTACAAACGCGCTTGCAAAAACCGCCGTTGCCAATGTTGTGCCGTTGGGGCTTATCAGCGGTGTGTCCACGGTGCTCATTACGCTGATTACTTCGTATTTTTCGTTGGTTTTGGGCGAACTTGCGCCGAAAAAAATCGCCATGCAGAAATCCGAGCAGGTTTCGTTTGCCGTTGTGCCGGTGCTCCTGTTTGTTTCCAAAGTCTGCAAACCGTTTGTAAAGGTGCTTTCGGTTTCGACCAACGCTGTTGTGCGGCTATGCGGTATGGACCCGAATGCCGACGAAGAAGAGGTCACCGAGGAAGAAATCCGTATGATGGTGGATGTCGGGCAGGAAAAAGGCGTTATCGAAGATGTGCAAAAAGAAATGATTAACAATATTTTCGAGTTTGACGATATTGATGTTGCCGACATTATGACCCACCGCACGGATATGGCCTGCGTGGAAATTGCGGACTCTTTACAGGATATTATTCAACTTTCGATTGACGAAGGATATTCGCGTATTCCTGTGTATGCAGAAGACCCCGACAATGTGGTCGGTGTGGTATATATTAAGGATTTGCTGAAATATATCGGCACTTCGCTTCCGAAAAGCAAAGGCTTAAAAGATGTGATGCGCGAGGCGTATTTCGTGCCCGAAAGCAAACGCTGCGGCGCGCTGTTCTCGGAAATGACCGAAAAGCACATACAAATGGCAATCGTTGTGGATGAATACGGCGGCACGGCAGGGCTTGTGACCTTAGAGGATATTGTGGAGGCAATCGTCGGCAACATTCAGGACGAATACGACAACGAGGACGAGGAAATCTCAAAAATCAACGAAACCACCTTTACGATAGACGGTATTACCGATTTGGAAGAGGTCGAAGAGCAAATCGGCATCAAATTCCCCGAGGACGATTACGATACTTTGGGCGGATTTATCATCAGCCGTTTGGGCTTTTTGCCGCAGGACGGCGAAATGAACACCGTGGAATACGAAAATGTCCGTTTTACGGTTTTGAATGTAGAGGAACGCCGCATCGGCAGAGTGAAAGTTGAGATTTTACCGCAGGAAACAGACAAAACCGACGCTGGGACAGACGAAAAGAAATCCTTTTTCGAGAGAGCCCGTAAAGAAAACGCGGAATAAATTGCATAAAAATTTGAACCCCATCTCTTTTATGAGATGGGGTTTTTGAATTGTAGGGGCGAACTGCGTTCACCCATTTCTCCCTTGTCATTCTGTGGCGGAGCCGAAGAATCTCATTTCGCAGTATTTCGTTTTGTGCATTCGAGATCCTTCGCTTCGCTCAGGATGACATTTTTTATTTGCATCAAAACCGATTCCTACTCGGCGGTGTCATAGGAAAACAGCGTACCGACGGCGGGCGCTTCGTGAAGCGCCCCTACGCACGCAATGTATTTTCGCGCAGTGGCGAATTTCCACGCCCGTTGTGATTTGTTTTCCCATTATTCCAATATTGTGTCAGCGGGGATATTTTCACGATTGCTGTCAGCCTGACGCCTTTGCATACCGATAAACATGGCAACATACGGCGCAAGGAACAATACCGCGTTGGCAAGAAAAGAATCCGCACAATTGTCTAATACTCTAAAAAGTGTACTGTCAAACACCAGTCCGATTTGCCGCGTCAACTCGTAATACGCGAACACCGTATTTTGGCAAATGGTGAAAAACCAAGTGGCAAGCGTAAAAAAATCCGTCTCCATCCAAAAATAATTTAAGCCTAAAATCAGCGGATAAAACAAAAGCAGGGAAAGAAAATCCAGCGCCGTATTCGTTATGCGATGCAAACAGTGTTTCCCTGCAAAAAACAGGACAACAAGTCCCAAAATTACCAACAGCAGAAAGGCAGAAAACAAAAGGAGAATTTCTTTTTTTCCGCTTGGTTCGGCATCGTAATCATCCAGTATGGATAAGAGCGACGCAAAGCCGTATTCGGTAATTGCCGAACCGAATACAATAGCGAGCACACTGAAAATAAAGTGATAGCAAAGCCAAAAGAAACTTGCAAGTAAGCCATTTTTTAAAATCCGTGTCATATTCATTCCTCCGCATTCTTTTTTGAAAGTGAAGCGCCCTACGCACGCAATGTATTTTCGCGTAGTTCTTACGGCGGGGGCAAGCCCCCGCCCTACCCGAATAATTTGATTCGGTGCGTAGGGGCGAACTGTGTTTGTCCGTTTCTCCCTTGTCATTCTGAGGCGGAGCCGAAGAATCTCATTTCACAGGATTTCGTTTTATGTAGTTGAGATCCTTCGCTTTGCTCAGGATGACAATTCTTTATTTATATCAAATTGTGAAACAGTGCGACCGTTCCCTACTCGGCGGTGTCATAGGAAAACAGCGCACCGACGGCGGTGGCAAGCAATATACACAGCGGCGCGCCAATCATACAAAGCACGATTTCCCACCCGTCAGCCATATAATTCGGATTGAGCATACTCATAAAATTGCCGGGCAGATAAGAGAATGTCAACGGTATCATTACCCATTGTGAATTAAAAATATCCGCAGCCGCGAGCAAAACCAGGACTGCCAATACGGCGGGTGTCAAAAAAATGACGGAAAAGAGCGTTTTCCATTTACTTTCATACTGTTTTCCGCGCCATTGCCCGACCGCAAAGGCGACGGCAAGCGATACGAGATACACAATCCACAAAATACTATACCCCACAAAACTATGCGGGCCGTCCGCAAAAAAGAAACTGCCAACCATCATCACCGCTTCGGCGGCAAGATATCCAAAAAGTCCGACAAAACCGTTTTTTAAAAATTGTTTCATTTTGTTTCCTCCTCATTCTCTTTTTCGTGTAAGCACATACCGACAAAGAACAAAACGGCGGGAAGCATTGCCGTAACCGTCTGCACCAAAAAGGATTCCGTAACTGTTACGGAATGGTGCACAAACGGCAAAAACGCTTCGGAAAAATACAAAAACCAGAACGTGGTCGGGGTATATTGCAAAAACATAGCAACGGTTTCCCATTCGTTTACCGATAAAATATGCCAATGCGCCCCGAACAGCAACACCGCACGCACGGCGAAAAGCAAGAAAAACGGAATACTGCAAGACAGAAAATCGAACGCGCGGCTGTCGCTTTTTCGGGACAGCGTTCTGCCCGCAAGAAATGCACACAAATACGGCACGGCAGTCAAAATAAGCACCATCACAACAGCGAACACATATCCCGCACCGCCACCGCAAATTCCGCCGTATAGATTAAACAGCATATATGCCAGCGCACAAAGCTGGTCGGCAATGCCCCAAGTCAAAAATGCGGCGGCGCTGTTTTTCAAAACAGTTTTTCCGTTCATTTTTTTATCCTCCGTTTCAGTAAAAATCCACCGAATATAGACAGCGACGGTATCAATGCGCTGACAAGGGAAGCCCCGATAACAATCGGCATCGACGCGCCCGCGGCATCTGCAACCGCACCGTAATAAACAGCGCCGACACCCAGTATCGCAAGTGCATCCGGATAAATGCGGTCTGCTGTCAGCGCAATCACAAACACAGCGACGCCTGCCAAAAGAATGGGGAAAATGTAATCGTCGCCGTCAATCTCAAAGCCGCCGAGCAAACACGCGGCAAAAAACAAAGTCACCGCAACCGCCACGCCGCCGAGGAGCAGAGATGCCGTAGATTGAAATGCCGTAAATACGCCGCCCAACAAAGCAAACACGGCAATATAATACAGAATGAACAAAACCGTTGCCGCCGCAAAGTTACGCCAAAAATGATATGTTTCTGTCCAATTTGCGCGCGAGTTTACGCCGTCTTTTTTCATCGAAATCATCCTCCAAAAACCGAAAAGTGCTGTTGTTTGGTTTCCACCTAAACAATAGCACTTTTTTCTGAAAATATTTCGGGAATGTCATTTTTGGTTGATTTTTTGTAACTTTTGGTAGATAATCCGAGCCCGTCAAAAATGCAAACGGACAAGCAAGGTAAATTCGTTGTTTTCACATTCTGCAAGCACCTCGCCGTTGTATTTTTCGGCGGTGGTACGAATGCTCAACAGCCCCAAGCCGTGATTTTCGCGGTCAAGTTTGTCGGAAAGGTAAGTTGCCCCGCGCTTTTTCGGCATTTTCGCCACGGAATTTTGCACGGACAGCACAACAGCGTCTTCCTCGGCGCGGATTTTTAGGGAAATCACACGCTCTTGCTCGTCCTCGATTTTGGCACACGCCTCCAAGGCGTTATCGAGCGCATTGCTCAAAATAATGCACAAATCCATCGGCTTTGCGGGGCATTCTTTCAAAGAATCGGCGTCAAAGCGCAAATTGGTTTGCTGATGTTGGGCGGTTAAGAGTTTTTCGTTTAAAATCGCGTCCACGGCGGTGTTGCCCGTTACGGCAAAATAGGTCGCGTCCTCCATATCGCTTTGCATGGTTTGCAGGTACGACAGCGCCGCTTGGGTGTCTCCCTTTTGTAAAAGCCCGCGCAAAGCCACCATATGATTTTTCATATCGTGGCGCAATTCGCGCGTGTGGTTGTAGGCATTTTCCATTTTTTCCACCGACTGCCGCTGTAAATCCATTTGCATTTTCAGGTCGCGGTTGTCGTGCACAATGGTCAGTTGATTTTGCAATTTTGAAAACAGCGTGAACACCAAAACGGTAATAAACAAAAGCCCCGCCGCAGAAATATAAATGTAGGTGTGCATTTCGCGATTGTCCGGCAAATTTTCGAGTGCAAACTGGAACACCGTCAGCGTGACGAGCGCCACCACGGGCACGCTGAGCAGCATCACCCAATACCGAAACGCAATATGCTCTTGTTTACGGCGGATAAACAGACTGAACAACAGCACCACGGCGAGCATAATCAAATACGGCAGTTCAAAGTTGACCAAACGGAAAAAGAAACTGTCCCCTGCCAAGAACGGCGCGCGCTCACGCACCCAAGACAATATGAACACCGACAGAATATCCGAAAGGGCAAGCATCAGCAAAAATGCCGCCAAAAACACCACACGGTCACGCTTTTTGCCGCTGTAAAGGACAAAGGAAATTACCAAAATCCATAAAAATTCGGCAAGCAGTTTCACTTCGCCCGCGTAGCCGACCTCCTGCAACACAAAAAGCGTCCCCGCCGACAGCAAAAATGCAATGCGCTGCGGCCAGGGACTGTCATATTTTTTTGTAAAAAACCGCGAAAGCAGAATAAAGGCGAACACCATTTCAAAGCCCGAGGACAGCGCCTTTACCGCATTAAATAAAACGGTTTCAAACATTGCTTTCTCCCCTTTCAGCGCATTGCCCACAGCGATGCTTTGCGCACCGCTTCGCGGCGACTGCGGCTGACGGGCAGGGTTTCACCCGAACGCAAGGTCAGCGCGTCGCTTTGCACGGATTTGATTTGCTTGGCGTTGACCAAAAAACTTTGATGACAGCGCGCAAAATCGCGGTCGGCAAGTTCTTTTTCCAACGCGTCTAATTTTCCGTAAAAAGTATATTCTTCATTTTTCAAATGCACGGTAATCTGCCGACGGCTGCTTTCAAAATACAGAATGTCGGCAAGGTACACGGTAATGTTACGCATATCGGCGTGAAAGGTAAACATTTTCTGCGGTGCGGCGGCAAGTTCTGCCACGCACTCCTCCAACACCTTGCGGAACGCGTGCTGTAATTCGGTTTTTAAAATATAGCGAAACGCTTTGACCTCATACCCGCGAAACACATATTCCGCTGACGAGGTAATAAACACAATCAGCGCGTTTTCGTCATATTCGCGCAGTTGTTTTGCGGCGGAAATACCGTTTATCCCCTGCATTTTGATGTCTAAAAAGACAATTTGAAAATCCGCCGTGCCGTTTTTGTAAGCGGAAACGAGCGTTTCACCGTCGGGAAATTCCGTCAGGTGCCCGTCAATATCCGCGCGGGCAAAATACGCCGCAGTAAGTTCTGCGATTTCCTTGCGCACAAGCGGTTCATCATCGCAAATTGCAACGGAAAGCATCGGTTTCCCCTCCCCCAATTTGATTTATACGGTCAGTTGTTCGATAACGGAAAACACGGTCGGCACAGCCATAGCCAAAATCGGCAAAACGGTAAGCCACAGCGTTTTGAAACGCGGATTTTTGCGGACTCCGAACAGCACGCCGTATAATACTGCAAGTAACAAAAGGAAGGACAACACACGGTTGAGCCAAGAAAGCAGGTCTGCTTCAAAAAAGGAACCGCGTATGATAAGCCCAAGATACGCAAAGCATTTTGAAACCAATACAACGGCGCACAGAATTTTCAAACGCTTGTCTTTGTCTTCCCCATCCGCACGCGCGGCGGTGTCTAACAAAAAGGCTAAAAAGAAAATTCCCATCGCCGCACTAAGCAACGAAAAAGCGAAATTCAACACGACAGATGAAGCCAAACTCCACATCGAATCGGCATCGGCAAAGGATTGCGCCGGGTGGGGAAGCAGACCGGTAAGCAAACCGCCGACAATCCCCGCCAAATACGGATATAAAAATTCATAGTCGGCAATACTGCCGCGAAAATTGGTCTTTTTGATAATGTGCGAGCCGAGGTAAATCCCGGAAACGATGTTGACAACACTCATGCAAACCATTTCTATCACGGGTAAATTATCACTGACTGTATAGTTTAAATAAACAGAAACCGCCGACGGCAAGGTCAGGAGATAAAACGCCAACCCGACCAGCAATTCCCATATAAATCCGACTTTTAAAAAGTACGCAAACGGATTTTTCGGCTCGTACCGTTCTGCCGCCGCGGCAAGCACAGCCGCGCGTTCTATATCTTCGGTGAAATAGGTTTCGGGAAGCGCATATTTTTCGGTCAGCATTTGCGCCACCGTTTCGGGTACTTCACCCGTCAATTCCAAGCGTTCCAATTCCGCTTCACGCAAGCCGAGTTCCGCCGCCAAATCCTTACGCCACACATTGTGTTCGGCGCGAAAATCCGCAAGTCCTCTTGTTTTCATACAATCCCCGCCCTCGTGCATTGGTTTATTCCAAATATACCACATTCTGCCGTTGCTGTAAAGCAGAACGGTTGCAAAATTTCATTGCATTTTATATAATACTTTCGGGCGGCGGTATTGCCGACAAAGTAAAATGGTTTCGGAGTGACTATGCGTACTTTATACATCACCGATTTAGACGGTACTTTTTTAAACAATGACGGTGCGGTTTCCGACGAAAGCCGCCGCATTATAAATGAACTCACCGAAAAAGGGGTATTGTTTTCGGTTGCCACCGCGCGCAGCAGTATGACGGCAAAAGACCTGCTCGAAGGGTTGCACATTTCAGCGCCTGTTGTGTTTATGAACGGTGTATTTTTGTATGATTTGGAAAAAGACCGCGCCGTTGCCTTTCACGAAATCGCACCGCGCGCTTTTTTGCAGGTCGTGGCGGCGTTTCAAGCATATAACAAAGCGCCTATGCTGTTTTTATACGGCGATGACGGACAGTTTTCCATTCATTACACAAGGCTGGATTTACAGGTGAATCGCGATTTTTACAACGCGCGCAAAAAAATGCTCGGCGAACGGTTTCGCAAGGTTGACGCCTTGCAAATACCCACGGGGCAACACGCGGTCTATGTGAATTTGGTGGACACCTACGAAAGTCTCAAACCGATTACAGAACTGCTGCAAACAATCGAGGGCGTCAGTTTTTCATTCTACGGGGACACTTACACAGACTATTGGTTTTTGGAAGTATACAGCGCAAAAGCGTCAAAGGCAAATGCCGCGAAAGAGGTGAAAGCACTTGTCGGCGCGGAACAAATCGTCGCGTTCGGGGACAATTACAACGATTTAACGCTGTTCTCCGCCGCCGATGAAAAATATGCGGTTGCAAACGCCGTAGACGAAGTGAAAGCACAGGCGACCGCCGTGATTGAGAGCAACGAGCAAGACGGCGTTGCCAAATTCCTGTTGCGACGGTTTCAGACATAAACACAGCCGCTTTTGCGTTGGCAAAAGCGGCTGTGTTTTCACATTTACGGTACAATATATTTTACAAGCGGGATTTTGGAAAGCACAAGCACGACCGCAACAACCACCGCGTAAACAGCAAACGGCATAATTGCCATAAAGTATATCGGATGCGTTGCCAAAATGCCGAAATGCTCCAACAAAATTAAACAGAACATATGCAACACATAAACCCCGAGCGATGCCCCTGCAATCGTATGCACAATTTTTTGCGGTATGATTTTAAAAATGCGCTCCCAGCGAAAATGCTTTGCAAACAGCATAACCGCCGCGGAAAGCGGAAAGCAAGCCACAGAGCAGTAATCCATAAAAAATGCATCCATCTGCTCTGTTTTTCGCGACAACCACCAAGTGCCGAAAAACATCAAAAGCGCACCGAGCACACCGCTTGTATACACCGCCACGCGGATTTTTTTCGAAAAAGTTTCATACCGAATAAGCCAGCCGAGGAAAATATAGCCAAGATACCCTGTCGCAATCGTCGGAACAATTCCGCCGTTTATCGGCTGTAAAAATCGGGTGATACATGGGAAAATACCGCCGAAGAAGTAGGAAAGCAGGCATAAATACGCAATTTGGCGGAAATTTTCGGGTTTTGCCAATTTTGAAAGCACCGGCATAGAAAGGTAGATACCGAAAATTACATAAAAAAACCAAAAAACATTATTTGCGCCGTTGTTAAAAATCCCGTTTCGCACCGCTTCAAAAGTGGGCAGCGGCGCTTTATTCAGCACCGTCGGCAAAAACAAATAAAAAAGCGACCAAAAGACAAACGGTATGCCCGTTTTTGCAAACCGCTTTTTAAAGAACGCTTTTGTTGAGTATCGCGCGCGATACTCCAAAAGCGTGGTGCCGCTAATCATAAAAAATACGGGAACGGCAAAGTGAAACGCGGTTTGCAGGAACATTGCCATAAACCAGGCACGCGTTTCGGCAAATTGAAACACATTCCCCGAGCAGTGCAGACACACTACACCGAAACAGGCAAAAATATTCATAAAATCAATGTAATCGAGCCGTTTTGGCGTTGCTGTATCCGCCACGGAAATCTCCCCTTTCATATGTATTATAGACAAAAATGCTATGGGCTGTCAAGGGATACCGTTTGCTTGCACGATTGCCATTTTTGAGAGCCGCGCACAAAAGAAAAGCAATAAATTTTCAAAAAAATCAATTGACATTACTGTGCTTTCGTGCTATTATATTTGAGCGTCAAGCGGGTTTACCGATTGATGTATGCGGAAAAAGCGAAATGCTCCGCCTCGGTTGTTCTCGCCGTGTAAAATTTAGAGGACAGAAATTTCATATGCGGATATGGCGGAACTGGCAGTTTTCAGCCGAGCGCCTCCTGTGGAGGATGAAGCGAAGGCTGAAAAGGCGTAGCGGTCGAAATTGCGCGGCGCTCCAAGCCGCAGGCAATTTCGGGCACCGCAAGAGTCACGCGGGAGCGGCTGCCCCACAATTAAATAGATAGGTTAAAACGAGTTTGCGCTCGATTTTAATATGCGGATATGGCGGAACTGGCAGACGCGCTAGATTCAGGTTCTAGTGAAGGCAACTTCATGCAGGTTCAATTCCTGTTATCCGCACCAGAAAGAAAAAGAGTCGTTTTACGGCTCTTTTTTCTTTTTTGTTTGTGCAAATGGTTTTGAAAACGAGGCACGCAGAGCGTGTCGGGCAACGCTTGCGACCGCCGCCGGCGGCGGATAAAGGGAGAAAGAGTTTGTTATAGAAAAAATGAGCGCCGTTCACAGCAGAATAAAGGTGTTCTCCTACGCATAAAATTTGAATACAACACAGTAGAGGGTGGTATGCGTATGAAACGAAAGTTATTGCGTTGGCAAGCGGCGGGTTTTGGCGTGGCATCGCTTGGCGGAGCACTTCTGCATTTTCTGTACAACCTAGCGAAGCAGAGCATCTTGGTTGCCCCGTTTTCAAGCGTGAACGAATCCACTTGGGAGCATATGAAACTGCTGTTTTTTCCCATGTTTTTCTTCGCGCTGATTCAAGGCCGATTTTTCAAAGAATACAGAAACTTTTGGTGTGTGAAACTCGCAGGGATTTGGACGGGTCTTTTGCTGATTCCCGTGCTGTTTTACACCTACAACGGCGCAATCGGCAAATCGCCCGATTGGTTTAACATTTCTATATTTTTCATATCGGCGGCGGTGGCATTTTTCTTGGAAACACGGTTGTTTCAAAAGAATTGCTTGCATTGTAAAATGCCGTGGCTTGCCTTTGCGGGAACTTGCCTAATCGGTGTGCTGTTTGTGTTGTTTACATTTTCGACACCGCAGAGACCGCTGTTTCAGGACCCGATTACAGGGACGTACGGCGTAAACAGTTAAGGCCTTTTACTTTTGTATAAAAGCGTATGGAAAAGTATAAAATTAAAGCATAACGGCTCTGCAATGCCGCGAAATATACGAGTTCGGTTACGGTTTCTGTAACAAGTAATGGGGATACCTGTCAGATTTATTGTGTGTTGTATATTTCCCTGCAATTTTTATCTGCCCGCGGTCTATCAATGTCAAAATCCGATCGCACAAATACCCAGCAACCACATAATTGTTCTCATCATATACTTTTCCCAAAGTTATACCGATGAGGTTTATCATTTGTATGGGTGTGTCCGTCAAAGCGGAAAGAAGATATGTATCGAAATAATCCGTTTGAACGCTTTTGATTTTGCCGTTTTCATTCACCCTTAATACGCCGTTTTCTTCGCACAGTCGTTTCCACTCTGCCGCATTTGCGGCTATTTCTTCTTTTGTTGCCCGATGGGCAAGATGTAAATATTGATGCACTTCAATTGGGTCAACATCACACCATGATTTATGTCTATCGTCCATTGGGAGTGGAATCAATATAATATTTGCACATGTGTTTTCAAGTTGACTGCAAATGTAGTACATTCCGCACATAGAATACGCAAACGAGGAATACCAAATCCGCACAGGTGTGCCTTTCTGCGCTTCTGCAACAATCCGTTGTACGTCTTGCATATACCCTTTATAAATTCGTCTTGCCCGAAATTTTCGTCTATAATAAGGCCATAAAGCATCTATGCGTCCTTTTGCAAAATGCGCCGAGTCAATATTATGTGTATCCAGCCAAAAAGCGAGACTGATTCTTTCATCGCTCGGAGATAAAAGAATTTCTTCCATTTCCGGCGCAGAATATTTTATACGTGAAATATATCCCTCTTCCTGTTTTGTATGCAGAAACAAATCGATGAAATTCTTCGTTATGTCAGAAAAGCATATATCTATCATTTTTTGCACTCCTTTTTGTCCGTTTTGATTATACCATCCGCAAAACCGACTTGCAAATTCTTTTAAAAAGTTATGTCCAAAGATGCGGACGCAAAAGTCTACCCTTTGGATTTGCGACTGTATATCCGGCGTTTTTTCTGCGATATACTTCGTGTTTTTACAAAAATTTCCGCGGATAGGATCTAACAAAACACATACAACTAAAAATAAAAGGAGTCCTATCCATGGAAGAAAATACACTAGTAAAAAACACATTAGATGAAATTCCAAAGGCAAATTCCAATGCGAAGCATATCGTCGGGCTTGTAAAACAAAGCGGAAAAGTGACAGGCTACAAATTATCCGATGAGACATTTGTATCCAAGCCCGATGCCGTGGCGATGGCAAAGCACGGAGATATTGCAGGCGTGGGGATTGCGCACCGAGGAGACACCGAATACCTGAAAGCCATCCCGAACGGCAATGAAAATGATAATTTGGGCAATTTGCCTGCTGTTTCCCCGCAGGAATAAAACCGTTTTCAGGTTATCGAAATATGTAAAACAAAACTCGACACGCGGATTTTTGTCCGTGCGTCGAGTTTTTTATTCCGCCGCTTTGAAATTGTAAATCGGTTTGATACGGCAGAGAATTTGGGCGGTGGGGGCGATTTGGGCAACGATTTCGTCCATACTTTTATACGCCATCGGCGATTCGTCGAGGGTATCGGGCACAATACAAGTGGAATATACTCCCGCCATTTGCGCTTTGTATTCTTCCATAGACAGCGTTTGAAACGCCGCAGAACGGGAAAGCAAACGCCCGGCGCCGTGCGGTGCGGAACAATTCCATTCTGCATTGCCTTTTCCGATACAGATGAGGCTGCCGTCACGCATATTGATGGGAATGAGCAGTTTCTCCCCTGCTTTCGCAGAAACAGCGCCCTTCCGCAAAATCATTGCGTCTGTATCAATATAATTGTGCACGGTGGTAAACCGTTCGACTTGCGTAAACCCCATTTGTTCTAAAATGATTTCGGTCATCGCACGGCGATTGAGCGCGGCGAACTGCTGGACGATTTTCATATCGTGTATATATGCCGCAAAAAGTTCGCCCTCCACATAAACCAGTTCGCGGGGAATTTGGATTTTATGGTCTTTTTTCAACGCCTGCACGATCGGCTGAATCTCTTGGAACCGCCCTTGTGCCTTCAATTCTGCAATCGTCTGTCGGAGTTGGTACTGTGCCCCGCCCCACAACGCAAGCCGTCCTTGTTCCGTGTAGTAATCCGCAAGCTCGCAACCCAAATGCCGACTGCCCGAATGTACTACCAAATACACATTGCCGCTTTCATCACGGTCCATTTCGATAAAATGGTTTCCGCCGCCGAGCGTACCTATGCTTCGGTTGGCGCGTTCCGTTTTCACCTTATCGGCACAATACAGCGCGTTCAAGTCTATTTCGGTATGCAAGGCGTGCGGTGTTTCACGCACCTCTCGCCCGCAAGGGATATTTTCGCGAATAACGCGGTCTAATTTTTCAAAATCAACCTCTTTTTCGGCAATACGAACCGTTTCCATTCCGCAACCGATGTCCACGCCCACCATAGCGGGCACAACTTTGCCATGCACGGTCATCGTTGTCCCGATTGTGCACCCTTTACCGGCGTGCACATCGGGCATAATGCGGATTTTGGAATCCGAAAACGCTTCCTCGTTGCACACCGTCTGTATTTGTGCATAAGCTGACGGCTCTACGATATCCGTGTAGCAAACCGCCGTGTTATACTTTCCGACAATTTCTGTCATGCGTCTCCCTTCTTTCTGCTATGAGGCGTTTTGCTCTTTGAAAAGTCCGGCAAGTTGTGACAGCACATCACCACTCCCGTTGAGGGTAATATTGCCGACATTCTCGCAAATACGCTCTATAAACTCCAATTCTTTCAATTTATACAGTGTTTGATTTTCCTCCATCAGTTTTGCTGTGTTCAACAGTGACCGCGTTGAGGCAACCTCCTCACGGCGGGAAATGACATTCGCCTGCGCACGTTTCTCGGCAATGAGCACCGTATTCATAATGTCGCGGATTTCGCCGGGCAAAATGATGTCCTTGACGCCTGCGCTCACAATTTCCACAAAGAATGTGTTTTCTTTTGCCTTCAAATTTTCAAACACATACTGTGACAAACCGTCTTTGTTTTCCAAAATCTCGTCCAATTTGTATTTGCCCACATACTCGCGCAGTGCGAGTTGTGCCGCCACATGCATCTGCTCTTCAAAATCGTCAATCTCCGTAAGAATTTTCACATAATCCGTGACGCGGTAATTACACACAAAATTGACACGCAAGGACACTTTATCCCGTGTTAAAATTTCCTGCCCCGTAATGTCCATTTGCGTCAAGCGCGTATCCACAAAACCGACATCGACTTTTACGCTGTTTCTCCAAAAATAGTAAGTGCCTGCCTCTAAAATCTTTTGAAATTTTTGGTTAAAATACAGACGCGCTTTTTGGTACTCCGCAACATCAATTCTGATGTAATAAAAAGACGGGATTTTTGAGAAAATGTAAGTGGGAACAGAAGCGTCTACGGCGGGGTCGGCAATATCGACCATTTGGTATGTATGGCGGTCGGTAATTTCCCAAAACGCGTATTTCCCGTGGCGCAAAACATCGGCAAATTTTCCGTTGACAAAGTGAAGTGCCAGTTGTTCGTCAGCGACCTCTACAACGGATACCTGCTTTGCCACAGCCGCATCCGCCAGCAAAATATCCAGCGCACAGCGGTCAGAAGCAAGTGGTTCTGCCGCATTGACAACCTCAATTTCCCTGTCGGAGAATGTATAATACTTCCCTGCCCCAAGCAGTTTCATATACTTTCCGTTTTGGAAAAGCAAGCCTTTTTCATTTTCCTGAATAATTATTTTTTTAAACATATGTATACCTCCTGAGAGTGTTTTTACGGTTGGCAGTTGTGCATACAAAACCGACGGCCGAAAATTTAAGTGACCGCACGCACAAGCGGAAAGAAAACTTTTGGCTTGTGCGTTTTTGCCACGGTATCCGTTTTCGGGCAAGGTCTGCTTTGTACTGCTTCGGCGGCAAACTGCCGCATCTGCCGCACAACTGCGAAAGTAAGAATCTTCAAAGCGTCCTACATCGCTTTTTTGCCGTTTCCGGCGAAACCAAACCACTGGCGTGCACGATTTTCGTACACGGCGGGACTCGAACCCGCGATAATCGGCTTGACAGGCCATAGGGAGTCGAACCCTATCGAACAGCATCTATTGACGCATTCGATTGCCGGGGAGCAAGCGTTCTTCGGGCATACACTTCGGCAGAGCCTTGTGCACCGCAGTGACTGTAAAACACACGCTTGAGGAACCTTGCAACCATATTCTACCAATCAAAATCCTAAAAAACACGGAAAAAAAGCTGCGAACTTAAAAAAGTTCACAGCCTTTTTGATTTTGTAACCGTGCAACAATCAACTGTCGAAAAGCATCGGGTGAAACCACTTCCACAAGCGGTCCGAATGACAAAATACGAATGACCAATTCGGTTTCATCGGATTTATCGTAACATATATGCACTTGATAGTGTTTTTTATCTATTCGCTCTGCGCGCTTTTCAAAATGTGCAAAATGAAGCATACACCGTTCCAAAGCGTTGCGTTCATCGCAGATTTTCAGCGTGACACTTTGCGAGCGTTTGTCCCTTTCATAGCACACCGCAAATTCTGCGCCGTCATACGGCGTGCAGAACACGATACGGGCCAAATTGATAACACCGCCGTAGCGGCATCCCGCGGTTATTAAACGGAATTTATCGTCTTTTTCAGAATATTCCAACCGCAACGGCGAAATAATCATTTCTACCACTTGTCCCCTGCGGTTAACCGACTCAATTTTGAGCGGCTGACGGTCACGCACCGCCTGTAAAATCATACGAAACCGCGCAATATAGCCCTCGTCAAAATAGGGATCACCGTCTGCATATCGGTCAAAAACCACATAATCGTTAGGCGTAAACAGCGGTTCCACTTCGCGAAGGCTGTCAAATGAAACATCAAACAGCCGTATACGCGGGTCAAGCGAAACGGCTTTCAGCCACCGTTTTTCAAGCAAAGTCAACGGCATAGACGGGACATGCTGTATCGGGGTGGTCATATCACGGTTTAAAAGTTGCCACTTTTCGGTTTTGAGTGCGGGCAAAATGGTCAAAATACTTTCCGAAAACGCATATTTTTGCACCGTTTCCTGCAATGTCTTTTCGTCGGTTTCACCGCGCAAAACGGCAGTAAGCACGGCGGCAACAGCGTTATAATAAGCAGAGTACAGTTCGCTGAAAATCATAACGCCCCACCCCCTTCTATTCCGTACATTCGGTACATTTCCGCAATGTCGTGCTTAAAACGGTTTTCTGCCGTTCGGTTGGAAAACCGCAACTGCGTAATACGGCAAATAAAGGTGCGAATCCACGGAATCAGTTCGCTTGTATCATACACATCGGCAGAAAAGCGGTAGTGGGTATCATCCACTTTTGTGACCGTGCCGATACGCTTTTCACGCTGTAACCGATTGACAATATACGCTTCGTTTTTACCCGCAAATACCGTAAATTCAACATGTTCCAAACGGTTTTCGTTTTCTCGGCAGTTCACACCCCACATATGCGGTTGTGCGGCATCCAGCCGCGCACGCAGTGTATCAAACTGCAAACACGGCGCGCCGAGTTGCATTTGTGCCAAATAATCCAACCGATAGGCTTTGATGCTGTCGCCTGCCGCTTGATATGCCAAAAGGTACTGCCGTCCGTTTTGCACGCTGATGAAAACGCGCAACGGCACTATGCGCACCAACTGCGGCGTTGCCGCGCGGCGCGTATAATTCACCGCTGTCACCTCGCATTTTTGTTGCATTGCCGCAAAGGAAACGGCAAGTACATCGCTGTCCAACGCGCCGGTTATGTAGTGATGTTTAAAGCAAAATCTTTCTGTATGCAATTTCTGCTTATCCAACAAAAAAGAGCCGACTGCGCCACAAGGCGCAATTTCGGAAAAATAGTGTAAGGCGTCGGCATCAAACGGCAAATTCTGCATTTCGGCACGGTGATACAGCACGGTTCTGCCGCTTTTTTCGGCAACAATGATGCCTTCTTCGGTATATTCTTTCAGTTTTTTACGCACGGTTGAGGCATCAAACAGCATCGGTGCGCGGAAATGACACAAATAGTCTTTGTCGATTTTTTCAAGTATTTGCGGAAGGGACAAAACAACCGCCGGCGTATGCAAAATATCAAAAAGAATAAAGTGCAAAGTGATATCACCGTCTGTGAAACTTTTTGCTTTCAACGCCTTATAGAACGGATTGTGCACAGTCGTACGGCTGTCAATGGAGAGAAACACATTTTTGCCCTCCGAGGTGCGTACAAAGTGCATATAATCCCCGAGCCAACTTTCAATGCGGCGGCGCTCATCATCATAAGAGCGCGCGCTTTTTTCATCATATGCACTGCGGCTTTTAAACCCGTACACATAAAACTCCCGCATATATGCACGGACTTTTTCAAAGTTCTTCACGCGTTCATTATAGACAGACAATGTGTTTCACCCCCTGTTTGAAATGCAGAGATACTGCGATTATTTTACGGTTTCATACGGCCAAGAAAGAATGCCGCCGAATTCTTGAACATTTGTGTAGCCGAGATTTGCCAAAGCGGTTGCGGCAAGTTTACTGCGTCTGCCGCTTCGGCAATAGACAAGAATCAGTTGGTTTTTGTTCAGCAGTTCTTTTTCGGCGCGGGTTTCAATTTCCGTGTCGGGAATACAAACCGCGCCTGCGATGTGCCCCTCTTTGAATTCTTCTTCGGTGCGCACATCTAAAATGATATAATCTGTTTGTGTATCCATCAGGCGTTTTGCCTCTTCGGCGGTGATTTGGATATAAGCAGGTTCCGCTTTCCCCGCGTCTGTGTTAGAAACGGTGTTTGCGTTCGAGTCTGTTTTGCCGCCTGTGCAAGCACAAAGCCCGCACAATGCAAGAGAAACCGCGAATACACGCAACAATCCGTTTTTTATATTTTTCAAGCGCATATATCTCCCATTCCTATTCTTGTATGTTTTAATTGTATTGTACCACAGAACAAAAGCGGCAACAAGTATTCTTTTTGCTTGTGCCGCGTGTAGTTTGTGCCCGGCAGTCAGTTTAAATTCCTGTTTGAGCAAGTCAACGGTTATGCGAATAATTTTTTCACTGAAAACAGGACATTTAACTTTCTATGTTATAAATTTTTAAATTCCCGACAGAAAACGGCTTTGGTGGTTGAATGGTTTTCGGCATATGGTAAAATCATCGTATGTTATAACATACGATGATTTTTTTGTTGAAACTTTGATTTGGTGAGAAGAAGCCGTATGCAGACAAAAGCGAACAAAACCGCCGTGCAAATGCGCTCTGTAACGCCCGCCCCGTTTATTACAAATGATGAGGTTCAAAAAGCGATTGCAACGCATACAAGCCGGTACAAAAATATACATCTTTGGGGTAAAATTACCGTCGCAGAGCATACACCGCACGCAGTGTCTTTCGGCAAAATTCCGCCGTGGCTGTTACCGCCAAACGCCGTTTTAAAAAGTAATAAGAGGTGCAATTTTATGGATAAATCCGTACCGCCGTGGCTTTCAATCAGCCGCAAAATTGAAGCCGATATTGCCGCAGGTAAATATGCCGTCGGCGATGTTTTACCGATTCATTTTGTCAACAAATGCGCTGTCTCTTGCGGTTAATTCCACCCACGCGGGGCGAAAGCCGCATTTTATCGCGTTGCGCACAGATTTGATATTCGACCACGCAGCGCAATAGAAAGGTACTTTGTCCATTGTCAAAATTTCTAACGCCAAGCGGCTGGTGATTGCAGAAGCAACTCCCTGTTTTCGGTATTTCGGCAAAACATCGACGCCGATTTGATACATTGTTTCACAGTCGGCGGACGCGCCCGCAAGCCCTATCAGTTTTCCATTATCGTAAGCGCCGACACAAAGCACATCCAATTCTTTTTTGTCTTTTCGCAAAGCGTTATCCCATTTGTCGCGGTAATACTTTGCAAAGTCATTCGGATACAATACTCGCAATTCATACGCACAGGGCAATGCTTTTAACTGTGTAACATCAGGCAGAAAATACTCTGCCATAAAGCAAACCTTATAGTCGAATTTTTCCAATTTTTCATTGAGTGCGATAATGTTCGGCGATTCAAAACAATGCTCGGCGGGATATTTATCGATGTAAGCGCGCACCGTGCTTTTCAGTCGCTCACTTGTCTGTGCCACGATATTGTTGCCGTAAGAAACCAAATCACATTCCAGCGGCAAAGGTACATAGGTGCGTGCTTTTTCGTTTTTTTCGGAAATTACGATTTTATTTTTATCCGATAAAAAATCCTCGGGCTTACAGTTGCAGTCATACGCCGACTGCTGTAAGGCAATTTGTAAAATTTGTTGATTTGTAAACATAGTTTCTCCTGTATTGACTGCGTAAACAGCGGGAGCAGACAGCACCCTATGGTAAATTGGGGTTTGTATTTGTCATCCTGAGCGTAGCGAAGGATCTCGAACAGCATAAAGTTAAAATGTGCGAAACGAGATTCTTCGCCTAACGGCTCAGAATGACAACGCGTAGGGAACGGTCTTGACCGTTCCGCAAAATCGTATCAAATTATGCGGGCGGCCGAGGTCGTCCGCCCCTACGGTTGGATAGACAAATCCCAATTTATACGCGCAGGCATTACACAAAATAAATCGGGTTGCTGACGCACCGCGCAAAGGGTGGTATAGGCAACTTACAATCTGCGGGCAGACGGAAATGCATCACGGTTTTATAGGCAAGTTTGCGGATTGCGCCGTACTGCGTCAGAATTTCGGCGCGGACAAAGCCTTTTTCTTTGACCGCAATATCCGCTTCGCGGACTTTCTCCCCTGCTTTTGCGGTATATGCATATAAAATTGTATCGTTGCCGTAAACCACAACGCGGTCTTTGTGCTTTAAGCCCTCGGCTTTGATATGTACCGTTGTTCCGGGCTGTAATTCCACGGTATCGCCTTGAATAGCCTGCCCGCAGGTCAAAAACAGTTTCGGACCGTTGAC
>CAMGGF010000004.1 GCA_946055445.1 uncultured Ruminococcus sp.
GTTATTCCTACAATATGGAATACGGGTATTCCTGTATGGGCTATGAAATCGCGGGCGCATTCGGCTCCAAACTTGCCGAGCCCGAAAAAGAAGTGTACGCGATGTGCGGTGACGGCAGTTACTTAATGCTGCATTCGGAACTGGTCACAAGCGTGCAGGAACACAAAAAAATCAATGTTTTGCTGTTTGATAACAGCGGCTTTGGGTGCATCAACAACCTCGAAATGTCCAACGGTATCGGCAATCTTGCCACGGAATTCCGTTTCCGTGACGAAAACGGCGAATTGCTCGGCGATTTGGTGCCGATTGACTTTGCAAAAGCGGCAAGCGGCTACGGTGTGAAAACCTATACCGCGAAAACGCCCGAAGAACTCGAAGCGGCGCTTTTAGACAGCCAAAAACAAACCGTTTCCACGCTGATTGACATCAAAGTGTTGCCGAAGTCTATGACGGACGGTTACGGCGCTTGGTGGAATGTCGGTGTGGCAAGCACTTCACAAAACGAAGCCGTTCGCGCGGCTTACGCAAATAAAAAAGAAAATTTAGAGAAAGCGAGAAAATACTGATGTTAGACAAAAACAAAGTCAAACTCGGCATTGCGCCGATTGCGTGGACAAACGATGATATGCCCGATTTGGGCGCGGAAAACACCTTCCAACAGTGCGTTTCCGAAATGGCGTTGGCAGGCTTTACGGGCTGTGAAGTCGGCAACAAATATCCGAAAGACGCCGTGGAACTGAAAAAAGCGCTGGATTTGCGCGGCATGCAGATTTGCAACGCGTGGTTTTCCACCTTTTTGACCACCAAACCCTATGAAGAAACCGAGCGCGATTTCATTCGTCACATCACTTTCTTAAAAGAAATGGGTGCAAAAGTGGTCGGCGTTTCCGAACAGGGGCATTCCATTCAGGGGACGGACAAATCCATTTTCCGCGACAAATATGTGATGAACGATGAAGAATGGGATTTGCTTTGCACAGGGCTTAACAAACTCGGCAAAGTCGCCAAAGATATGGGCATCGCGCTTTGCTTCCATCACCATATGGGCACCGTGGTACAAACCGCCGCGGAAATCGACCGTATGATGGAAAACACAGACCCCGAACTGTTCGGCCTTTTGTTTGACAGCGGCCACTTGGCATATTGCGGTGAGGACTATATGGCGGTGCTCAAAAAGTATGCAAACCGCGTGCGCCATGTGCATTTGAAGGATATTCGCCCCGAAGTGATTGAAAAAGTCAAGGCAGAGAATTTGAGTTTCTTGGACGGCGTGCGTTTGGGTACATTCACCGTGCCCGGCGACGGTGCACTCGACTTCAAACCGATTTTCGATGTGTTGGAAGAAGTCGGCTATGAGGGCTATGTGCTCGTTGAAGCGGAACAAGACCCCGCAAAAGCCAATCCGCTTGAATACGCTATCAAAGCCCGTAAGTATATCAACGAGGTTTCAGGCTTATAATCAAAAATCTGCTGTTATTTTGAATGCAGTGGTTACATCTTGATACGGGGGGGGATTTGGTGCAAGCGCCGATGTATCTAACAAGGCAATATAATAAGATACAGAAAATACAAACTCGTGCAACAAATACGAAAATGAATTTTATAAAAGCATTCGCTATTTTTGCAGTAGTCTGTGTACATTGTAACGGTTCCATTACATATTTTATGGGGGATTGGTTGCATCCAAGTTTTTATTATTTAACTGTATTTGTTTTTGTTGCAGGATATTTTTATAAAAAAGAAAATGATTCAAATAACTTTTGGCGATTCATTCAGCAAAAATGCTTAACATTGGTTATACCGTATTTCACATGGAATTTATTTTACGGTATATTGTCTACTGTTGTGCGAAAAGTTGGCCTTGTTGAATACGGTGATGACCTGTCTTTCGCCTCTTTATTTGTCAGACCTTGGATTGATGGGCATCAATACCATTTTAATATTGCGTCTTGGTTTTTGCTGTCTTTGTTTTTAGTCAGTGTTTTTACTTGTACGCTCAGAGCCATTTTACAGAAAATGCATTTGCTGAATGATTACTTGCTTTTGGCGGCTTTATTCGCAGTTTCGATACTATCTGTTCTATATGCGCAGCGTGGCTATAATACCGATTGGCTACTTTGTTTCGTACGCGCAGGCTTCTTATTGCCCTTTTTTCAATTGGGTTTTGTCTACAAGAAATTTGAAAAAATTTTAGATGAAAATCGATTGATTGTGATACCAGTTTTAACGGTTGCTTTATATCTTATCTTTGTTCTCAATCAAGGACCTTTGGGACTAAACTGCGTATTCGCGCGCTTTGATGGAAATCCGTTACTGCTTATTATGACGCAAATTATTGTTTTGGTGTTGTTTTCAACGGTTTGCAGTATTTTGGTACCGTCTTTTGAATCCTCAAAACTGATTCGTTACATCGGGGATCATACCTTTACGGTGATGATGCACCATCCGGTTTGGATTTTTTTTGCCAATACCGTGTTGTATGCGTTAAGCCGTTTTCTACATATAACTTCCTTTGATGTAGAGCAATATCGAACAACGATTTGGTATTGTTATCCGTGGCGGGATTCGAGAAACTACTTATTCTATGTGGCGTTTGCCATGTTTATGCCGTTGCTACTGAAATGGGCATGGGATAAGGTTATCGTTTTATTATATCAAAAGAAAACTAAAAAAAATTTAAGTTCCTGAAAGGAGTACATACAATGGCAGTTGAAAAATTACAGTATTTTGTAAACGGTCAGTTCAAGGATTCCAAAACCGATACTTGGTATGACCTGCACAATCCCAGCACCGGCGAGGTAACAGGGCAGGCGCCTTGCTGCACCAACGATGAGGTGCTGGAAGCAATCGAAGCGGCAAAAGCGGCATATCCCGCATGGCGTGCCGTTCCCGCCATCAAGCGCGCGCAGATTCTTTACAAAATCCGCGACTTGATTATCGAAAATATGGAAGAACTCACCATGTGCGTTGCCAAAGAAAACGGCAAGGTTTGGTCGGAGGCGGAGGGCGATGTGCTCAAAGCCAAAGAAGGCACGGAACTTGCTACACAAGTGCCGTCTTTGATGATGGGCGAGAGTCTTATGGACGCGTCAACAGGCTATGATACGGTGAAATACCGCGAGCCTTTGGGCGTATTCGCAGGCATCGTGCCCGTAAACTTCCCCGCAATGATTCCGTTCGGCTGGATGGCGCCTACCTGCATTGCAACAGGCAATACCATGGTTTTAAAAGCCGCATCTTTAACACCGAAAACCGCAATGCTGTTTGCGAAAATTTATAAAGAAGCGGGCGTGCCCGACGGCGTTATCAATGTTGTCACCTGTTCGAGAAACGAAATCAACACCATTCTCGACCACCCCGATGTTAAGGGTATCACTTTCGTAGGGTCAACACCTGTCGGCTTAAAAATCTATCAGCGCGCCGCCGCCGCAGGCAAGCGTTGCCAGGCACTTTGCCAGGCGAAAAACCACGCGCTGGTTATGGCAGACGCGGCACTCGAAAGAACCGTTGCAGGCGTTATCAACTCCGCATACGGCTGTGCGGGTCAG
The DNA here is from genome assembly GCA_946055445.1 of uncultured Ruminococcus sp. Classification (GTDB taxonomy): domain Bacteria; phylum Bacillota; class Clostridia; order Oscillospirales; family Acutalibacteraceae; genus Fimenecus. The sequence goes on from CAMGGF010000004.1 coordinate 3,549, forward strand.
CGTTGTATGGCGCTTTCCTGCTGTGTTGTGGAAGAAGCGATTGCCGACAAATTCGTCGCAGAACTGAAAAAGCAGGCAGAAAAAATCAAAGTCGGTCCTTCGTGGGATAAATCCTCTAAACTCGGCCCGATTACCTATGAAAAGCACTATAAAGAAGTCCTTGCCGACATCGACAAAGGTGTCGCCGAGGGCGCAGAATTGGTGCTCGACGGCAGAAACTGCGTGGTCGAGGGCTATGAAAACGGCTATTTCGTCGGCCCCACCATTTTTGACCATGTGACAGAGGATATGACCATCGGCAGTGACGAAGTGTTCGGTCCTGTGCTTTGCATTAAGCGTTGCAAGGATTTCAAAGAGGGTTTGGAGATTATGAATTCCAACCCCTACGCCAACGGCTCTGTAATTTACACGCAAAGCGGCTACTTTGCCCGCGAATTTGCACGCCATACCGACGGCGGTCAGGTTGGTATCAATGTGGGTATTCCCGTACCCGTCGGCTTCTTCCCGTTCTCGGGGCATAAGCAGTCCTTCTTCGGGGATCTCCATTGCCTCGGCAAAGACGCATACCGTTTCTTTACCGAAAGCAAGGCAGTCACCACCCATTGGTTTGACGAAGAAGAAAAGACCACGACGAATGTTTCCACTTGGGACGGCACAATCTGATTTTTCATCGTTTTAGTTGAAAATTTATAGTGTAGGGCGGGGGCTTGCTCCCGCCGCAGAAAAAATATCAATATGTTAAACAATGAACTGCCAAAACGCAAGCATCCAAGATTAAAGCAATACGATTACAGCGCAAACGGTTATTATTTCGTGACAATTTGCTGTAAAGATATGCGTTGCTTTTTCGGGAAAATCACACATATTGCCGATAGCGTAGGGTGCGTCTTGCTCCCAACGAAAGGGCTCATAATGATACAATTTTAACCCTTTCTTCCTATGGGCAAATGGCTGAAAAGCAGTTATTTGCGCTGGAAGAACGGTATGATTATGTGACAATCGACAAATATGTGATTATGCCGAACCATATTCACGCAATTCTTATTCTTGACGGTGAAACGGCGGGAGCAAGCCCCCGCCCTACATTGTCTGATATAATTTGCACCTATAAGTCTTTAACCACGAGAAACTGTAATCAAATAGGGAATTACAAAGGCAGACAGATATTCCAAAATTCATTTTATGATAGAATTATCACAAGTGAAGAAGGGTATCTGGAAGTATGGCAGTATATTGATGAAAACCCACGCAAGTGGCAAAATGACGAATATTATATTTAATATATCGGAGGTATCTCTATGTTAAAAATCGGTATTATCGGTGCGGGGCGCATCGGTAAGGTACATTTGGAATCCATTTCCTACCATGTAAAAAACGCAACGGTTGTTGCTATGGCAGACCCCTTTATGAATGATGAAACAGAGGCTTTCATCAAGGGCTTCGGCGTTGAAAAAATCTATAAGGATTACAAAGAAATCATCAACGATGCAGAAATTGACGCAGTTATGGTTTGTTCTTCTACCGACACCCATGCGCCGATTTCCATTGAGGCAATTAACGCAGGCAAGCATGTTTTCTGTGAAAAACCCCTTGCAAATACCGTTGACAAAATCCTCGAAATCGCTGACGCATTGAAAGCGCACCCCGAAGTGAAATTCCAGGTTGGCTTTAACCGCCGCTTTGACCACAACTTTGCCGCAATTCGTAAGGCGTATGACGAGGGCAAAATCGGCGACGCACAAATTCTCAAAATCACTTCCCGTGACCCCCAGGCACCGCCTGTCGGCTATTGTGCGGCAAGCATTTTCCTCGATATGACCATTCACGATTTCGATATGGCTTGCTTCCTTACCAACAGCGATGTTGAGGAACTGTACGTGTATGCAGACGCGCTGATTAACCCCGGCATTCGCGAATACGGCGATTTTGATACCGCCATTATCTCTATGAAAATGGCAAACGGCGCCCTTGCCGTGATTGACAACTCCCGACAGGCAATGTACGGCTATGACCAGAGAGCAGAACTTTTCGGTTCAAAAGGTATGGTTGCAACCGCAAACGATACGCTTTCCTCCGCAGTGATTTCCACCGCAGACGGCGTAACAGGGGAAAAGCCCCTCTATTTCTTCCTCGAAAGATATATGGAAAGTTTTTCGCAGGAAGTCAGAGAATTCTGCGATGCCGTTGAAAACGATACGGAAACGCCCGTCGGTATTCACGCAGGCTTGCAGTCGGTTAAAATTGCGCTTGCCGCCGAAAAATCGGCAAACGAGGGCAGACCTGTTAAACTTTCCGAAATTCAGTAACAGGGGAAGACTATGGCAACCAATTTAGCGTTTGCGCAATATGTCTGTGAGCAGATTGCGCCTTGCGGCTGTGTACGGTATCGCAAAATGTTCGGTGAATATATGGTGTATGTCAACGATAAACCGCTTTTCATGGTTTGTGACAATACCGTATTTGTCAAGCAGTTGGAAGTCCTTTCCAATTTGCTCGGCGAAAACGAAATCGGTCTGCCTTATGACGGCGCAAAACCGCATTACATCATAGACGCGGATGACCGCGAACAACTGCAAGCGGTGGCAAACCTGTTGGAGCCGTTGACCGCATTGCCAAAATCGCGCAAAAAGAAAGTGTAAAAAACGAACCCCGCTGTTCTCGTAGCAGAGAACGGCGGGGAATTTTTATTCGGGTTTAATGGGTATTATGCCTGTTTTTCGCGGCGTTCTTTGAGTTCTCTTTCCACCAGCGCGCGTTTTTCGGGCGTGTAGTGGATAAAGAGAAGCGGAATAATGCTCAGCAGGCTTGCAAGCGCCGGCGTGAGCATAACAAGCGGCCAAATCCATCGGTCAAACGCCGCAGACTGTGTGCCGACAAACACGCCTACACTGTCGTCTACCGCCTTGTAGTCCATAAGATGTAACGCGAGCGTGGCAAGCCCTGCGGTAATGCCGCTGGAAATCTTGGTGAAAAAGGTTTGCATTGAAAAGGTAACACCCTCGGTGCGTTTGCCGGTTTTCCATTCCATATAATCAATACTGTCGCAGAAAATCGAGGTTTGCGCAATGGAAACCGCGCCGAGCGGGATACACCCAATGCCGATAAGCCCCATACCAATCCAAAGTCCTACACCGTCATAGCCGACAAAATAGGCGATTATGCGCACAGCAATGTTACAACTTTGCATAAAGATAAGCGCGTTGACATAAGATTTAAAAATCTTCTTCATTTTGTTGGCAAACAACATACCGATAAAGCCGGGCGCGCCTGTAACGGCGGCATAAATGGTGGTTAAGCCTAACGCGCCGATAAAACTGCCTGCGCCCAAAAAGTCTGACGGCAGTTTGTATTTGAAAAAGTATGTAACCAACTGACCGCCGAAGCCCACCGCGCCCAAGAGATTGGAAAGGGTAACGAGCATCAGCATTCTGTTTTTGAACAAAAGGGAAAAACATTCCAGCATAGAGGATTGCTGGTTTTGCGGATTTGGGTGAATGCGTTCTTGTGCGGCATACGCGCGGTAACTGAGCATTGCGCCGCCCAAGCCGAAAATCACGGCGAACACCAAGGTCATCAGCGCCATACTGCTGCCCGTGATATTGGCAATCATTTCGAGTACCATCGGAATGCCCATGCTGAATATGCCGTATATGGTCGAGCCGACGGTGCGCGCCCATTGCACAAATTTATCGCGTTCCGCAGAGTCGGGCGAAACCGCGGCGGTAATGCCCCACATCGCAACATCTTGCACCGTGTAGACCAAATCCCACGCGATATACATAATAATAAAGTACGAAACGCGCAGCCACAACAGACTTTCTTCTGTGGAGAACACAATAAACAAAAGCACCGTAGCAATACCGACCGGCAAAGGCGTATATCGCAAAAACGGGCGCAGTTTCTCACCGTTTTTAAAGGTATGACGGTCAATTATCGAGCCGATAATCGGGTCGTTAACGCCGTCCCAAACTTTCATCACGATAAGCAACACCGACACCGTAAGCGCCGGAAACATCGCAATATCTGTCATAAAATAGGTGAAAAAAGAACCCCCGATAAACGAATACACCAAATTCTGACCGGAAAGCCCGATGTAAAAACTGCGGCTTTCCTTTTTGTTGATATATTGCATAAAAATGCGCCGCCTTTCAAAGCGTAAGATGTTTTGTATGCTGTGTTTTATTATACACGAAAACACGGTACGGCGCAATTCGGAAACTGCATAAAAATTGAACGGAATTTTTGACACACAAAATGCAAAAGGCGTCGGGCAGCGAACCGAACAAAGCCCGAAACCGCCAAATGCACGCACGCACAGCGCCCTGTTTGCACCGCGGCGGAAAGATTTATGCAAAATTCAGCATAAAATATGGAAAAACACTTGATTTCAACCGCAAAATGCAATATGATAAATATAATTATTTATTTTTCTTTGTGAAAAAATATTGGGAGGCAAAACTATGAAAGAAGAAAACCGAAAATATGCCGAAGTTGCTTTCGGTATCGTCAAAGACGCCGCCGAAAAAATCGGTTCGCGCTTACCGGGCTCCGAGGGGGAACGGAAATACGCGCGTTATATGGGCGATAAACTCCGCGAAATCGGTATTGAGCCGAAAACCGAGGAATTTGCCGTTTCACCGCGTGCGTCCATCGGCGGTATTCCGTATGCAGGCTGGTTCGGCCTGGTTATGAGTGGGCTTGTGTACTTTGCGCTCAGCATGAACACCCTTTGGTTCGGCATGGCGCTTGCAGGTATTTGCGTGGTGCTGTGGCTTATTTTGAGCGTGTTTTTGTATAAGCCGTGGTTTGATATGTTCTTCCGCCAGAAAATATCGCAGAATACATACGGCGAACTTTTGCCCGAAGACGGCAAATATGATTACACCATTATCCTTTCGGGGCACACCGATACCAGTTGGACTTGGCGGCATTCCGAACACGCTTATAAATACCGCGACAAACCGATTTTGGGCATTCTTGCCACTTACGGAAAAGTCGGTTTCGGCGCGATTTGCGTATTCTTCTTAATCGGTGTTTCGATTGCAATGGCTGTGATTACCACCGGTCGCTATGTTGGTGCAATGTGGGCGAATTTGGTTGTGCAGAGTGAATCGTATTACAGATTTATTGTGGCAATGCACTTTTTACCGCTTGTTACGGCAATCGGCAGTTGCTTTGTGATTATGTGGGCTGACCCGCACGAAGAAAACGCTTCTCGAGGGGCAATGGATAACGCCACCGGTTGTGCGTTGAGTTACGCGGTTACCAAGTATTTCAAAGAAAATCCTGACAAAATGCCGAAAAACTGCCGCATCATTGATTTCAACTGCGGCTCGGAAGAGGCAGGCTTGCGCGGTTCTATGGCGTTTGCCGAAGAACACAAAAACGATGAGATGCTCAAAAACGCGTGGAATATTAACATTGACTCCGTCGCGGACAAAGACTATTTCGAGGTCGTCATCAAAGACGATTGGCAGTTTACGCGCTTTGATACCGATTTGGAAAAGATGTTTAAAGACACATTCGGGGAACTCGGGATTGAAAGCAAAACCAACGGCTGTATTCACAATCCTGTCGGCGGTTGCGACAGCACCCCGATGACCAAAGCCGGCGTGAAATCCGTTACCTTTGCAGCGCAAAACCCGGTGCTTACTTATTATTATCACACTTGGCGCGATACCGCCGACCGTTTTGAAGTTGAAACCGTCGGTGACGGCTTTGAAGTGATTTTAGGCGTGATTGACAAAATTGCGGCGTTCCAAGAGGCCAACGGTTACAACGGCCCACAGAAAAAGTAAAACTCTAAAAATGCGTACAAAAAACAGGCGGTCAACAGACTGCCTGTTTTTTTGCTTTGGGACTTTGTACCGTTTTGTAACACCAAACAAACCGTAAATACAGGTGCGGGTGCCCGTCGTGTAGGGAACGGTCTTGACCGTTCCGCCGAAACAACAAAAACCCCGCCGACACGCAAACTGTCAGCGGGGGTTGCTGTTCGTTTATATGGTTTATGCCGTTACCAGTCGATAGGTTTCACCCTGCACCGTGTCAAACACCAAGCAACCGTTTTCGTCATAGGTGTTCTCTTGCCCGTCTGAAAAGGCGAGTTTGCCGTTTTCGACGGCGATTTTACATACGCCGCCTGCGCGGGAGAGCACTTCGACGGTTTGCAGTTTGCCGTCTTGCCACGAAAATGCCAATTCGAAATTGCCGCGCGCCACAAGCCCGCGAATTTCGCCGTTTTTCCAAGCGGCAGGCAAAGCGGGCAGCAGGTCGATTTGCCCCAAATGGCTTTGCATCAGCATTTCCGATACCGCCGCCGTATAGCCATAGTTGCCGTCAATTTGGAACGGCGGGTGCGAGTCCCAAAGATTGATGTACAGACCGTACCGCACAAGCATTCCGATAAGCGTCAGTGCGCGGTCGCCTTCGCCTGTGCGTGCACGCGAGCAAATTCGTTGTGCCATTGCCCAGCCTGTGGAACGGTCGCCGCGGTCATTGAGCGATACCTTTGCCGCCTCAATATATTCGGCGTTTTTGTGCCGATTGATGAGGTTACCGGGGTACAGCCCCAAAAGATGCGACAAATGGCGGTGGTGCGACTGCCCGACGGAGCCCAATTTTCCTTCGTGATACCACTCTTTTATCTGTCCGCTTTCGCCGATTTCCAAGGGGCGCAGTTTTTCCATGATTTCCAAACGGTGCGCGGTTTGTTCTGCGTCCACGCCCAAAACTTTTGCACTTTCGGTTGTGTCAAAGAATAACTGCCAAAGCATCGACTGTTCGTAGGTATTGCCTGCCGTGCGCGGCCCGTGCTCAGGTGAGAAACAGGGCACGCTTAACAACCGCCCGTCTTTTTCTACCAAAAGCGATTCAAAATAATCCGCCGCCTCTGTCAGCATCGGGTAAATCTCGTTTTGTAACAATGCCTTGTCGCAGGTGTATTCATACATTTCGTAGATGTTGTGTAAAATCCACGCCACGGCAACAGGCGACCAACCCCACGAAAAATCCCAACCGGGGCAGGTCCAGCCGAACGGCGTGTTTTGGGTGTGATACAAAAAGCCGTTGCGCTCGTTTTCTTTGCTCTCACGCCCCGTATAGACCGCCGCAGTTACGCGCCCGGGCGCACAAAGCGCTTTGACATAGCGCAAAAGCGGCGCGGCACATTCCGCCAAATTGCCCGTAAAGGTCGGCCAGTAGTTCATTTGTAAATTGATGTTTAAATGATAATCGCAGGCCCACATCGGCGTGTTGGAATGGTTCCATATGCCTTGCAGATTAGAGGGCAGTATATCGGTTTCGCGCGAGGCGGCAATGGTCAAATACCGCCCGTATTGGTACAGCAATTCTTCTAAGGAACGGCGAATTTCGGGTGCGCAGTTTTCCGCTTGATAAGCGGCAAGCAGTTCGTCGGCAGGCAGTTCTTTGCCGCCGCCCAAAGAGAGTGCGGTGCGCGAGAATAAGGCTTGATAATCTTCTAAATGCGCCGCAAGCAAGGCGTCAAAACCTTTTTCCTTTGCCGCTTTTGCCGTTTTTTCTACGCGTGCAAATACTGCGTCGGCCGACTCGCCTGTGCGGTAGACGGGGTAGTTGTCGCAATAGTCGGTGTCTGCCGCAAAATACGCGTTTATATATGTCGCGTTATGTACTTTTATTTTGGTGTCGCAAACTGTGATTTTCCCGTCTGTTTCCGGCAAAAGCGCCGCCGCAAAGCAAAGCCCGTTATCCGGCACCTTGCCGCGATGAAAAATGCCGTGCTCATTCGCCGAAACCGCCGCGCTGTGGTGCGTAGGGTAGGCGAGTGTACAGCAAAGCGGCGCACCCGTGCGTTCAATATGCAATACGCCGACTTTGTCGGGATAGGACACGAAATATTTTCGTGTTTCCGAAATGGATTTGTCCGCCTTTTTTCGGTGAATTTCCGTGGTGCATACGGCGGTTTCCAAATCCAATTCGCGGTGATACCTGTCCGAGAACAGCATAGCGCGGTCAAACGCAATGCGGATTTCTCCCATACACTGATACGCGCCGTAGCCGTCTTTTTCACCAACCAGTTTTTCACAAATGCGACTGCCTTCGTCATCGTTTCCGCTTAAAAATGCATCGCGTGCGTCTTGAAAATACTGGAAGCGCGTTTTGCCGTTTTCGTCCGTTCCCGTAATATTGCCGCCGCAGTAGGCAGGGCGCTTTTTGGAAGGACCACCCGTCCAAAAACTTTTGCAGTTGACGGTTATTTTCTCTTTGCTGATACCGCCGAGTGCGGAAAGCCCCAAACTGCCGTTGCCGATGGGTAGGGTAGTTTGTTCCCAAACGCTGTCCGCAGGCTTCAACGGGAGTTTTTTCTTTTCGAGCCGTTTATACGGTTTGTTAAAATAAATTTTCATGTTGCACCGCCTATGGTGTTTTTTTCATTGTATCATATTTTTTGTAACCTCACAAGTGCATTTCACGGACAAACGCCGAAGAAAGCCGCCGACAGACTGTCGGCGGCTGTTTGAAACTGTTTCGCTGTTTACGGCCAAATGCCGCGATACCGTAAAGTATCTACAATGCGGCGCAGTGCAATTAAGTATGCGCCTGTGCGTAAGGTGACATTTTTTTCTTCGGCAATATCATACACACCGCCGAACGCTTTTTCCATTTTTCTGGCGAGTTTTTCGTTCACATCTTTTTCGTCCCATTCGAGCGCCTGCAAGTTTTGCACCCACTCAAAATACGAAACGATAACGCCGCCGGAGTTCGCCAAAATATCCGGCACAATGACAACACCCTTTTTCTCTAAAATATCGTCTGCTTCCACTGTGGTCGGACCGTTTGCACCTTCCACTATGATTTTTGCGCGAATACGGTCGGCATTTTGGGCGTTGATTTGATTTTCAAGCGCCGCAGGGATCAGCACCGTCACATCGCTTTCCAAAATCTCGGCATTGGAAATGCGCGTCATACCGTCTTCATTGTAACCGGAAAGCAGATTGCCGCGTGTCGAAAGATAGTCGCAAATCGCCGGAATATTTAAGCCTGTTTCTTTGTAAATACCGCCCGAAACATCGCTGACCGCAACTACCTTTGCCCCTTTTTCATACAGAAGCCGCGCCGAAATACTGCCGACATTGCCCATACCCTGTACGGCAACGGTCACGTTTTCTATTGCAACGCCCAGTTTTTCGCAAATGTATACCGTGTTCAGCATAACGCCTCTGCCCGTCGCCTCTGCGCGCCCCAAACTGCCGCCGAGTTGCAACGGTTTGCCCGTAACCACAGCAGGCGTCGAGTGACCGTTTAACATACTGTATGTATCCATAACCCAGCCCATCACTTCGGCATTCGTGCCGACATCGGGCGCGGGAATATCGCGCTCGGGGCCGATAATCGGTGCAATCATCGTTGTAAAGCGTCTGGTCAGCCGTTGCAGTTCCCCCAAAGAAAGGGTAGAGGGGTCTACCTCAATGCCGCCTTTGCCGCCGCCGTAAGGAATATCCGCTACGGCGCATTTAAAGGTCATCCAAGCCGCAAGCGCTTTCACTTCGTCGATGTTGACATTTTGGTGATAACGAATACCGCCTTTTGCAGGGCCGCGTACGGTGGAATGCTGTACGCGGAAGCCTTGGAATACACGAACCGAGCCGTCATCCATTCGCACGGGAACGGAAACGCGCAGTTCTCGTTCAGGGTATTTCACAGCCTCGTAATCCGTCGGAGCAAGGCCTAAAATCTTCGCCGCTTTTTCTACGGTTGCCAGTACATTGTCATACGGGTTATACGCCATCGTGTTCACTCCTCGTTTTGAATTACACGAAAGTGAATACCAATTCACTCTCTGAAATCAGTATCGTTCATTTTTTACCGTTTGTCAATGCCCATTTTGAAAAAAGACGCGCTGCGGCTTAATTTTGGAATTATACATAAAGAGAATGGTTTGGATATAGTGAAAATAAACAAGGCAAATTACACAAAAACGCCTGCCGATTTTCGGCAGGCGTTTCGCTGAACGGTTTTGTCAGTTTTTCAGGCTTTGTAACGGCGCAGGGATTCTGCCGCCGCGGTGAATGAATTTCGCGGGGGAGGCAGCGTTGACTTTCATAACGGGTCCGTACCCTAAAAGCCCGCCGAAATTCAAAGTATCCCCGATGGTTTTGCCGATGGCGGGAATGACGCGCACCGCCGTGGTTTTGGAATTGACCATACCAATCGCGGCTTCGTCGGCAATAATGCCCGAAATGACTTCGGCGCTTGTGTCGCCGGGAATGATAATCATATCAAGGCCGACCGAGCAAACCGCCGTCATAGCCTCTAGTTTTTCAATGGAAAGCGTGCCGTTTTCGGCGGCGGCAATCATACCCGCGTCCTCTGAAACGGGAATAAACGCGCCCGAAAGCCCGCCGACATGGGAAGACGCCATTACGCCGCCTTTTTTCACGGCGTCATTTAATAAAGCAAGGCAGGCGGTTGTGCCGTGTGCGCCGCATTGCTCTAAGCCCATTTCTTCCAAAATGTGCGCGACGGAGTCACCGACTGCGGGGGTGGGGGCGAGCGACAAATCCACAATGCCGAACGGCACATTTAAACGCTTCGCCGCCTCTTTGGCAACCAACTGCCCGACGCGTGTAATTTTGAATGCGGTTTTCTTCACGGTGTCCGCAACATCGGTGATGTTGCCGTCGGGAATTTTTTGCAATGCCGCGCGCACAACGCCGGGGCCGGAAACGCCGACATTGATGACGCAATCCGCTTCGCCCGCACCGTGAAATGCACCTGCCATAAAGGGATTGTCCTCAGGCGCATTGCAGAATACCACGAGTTTTGCAGGACCGATACAGCCCTTGTCTGCCGTAATTTCCGCCGCTTCGCGCACAACTTTACCCATTGTGGCAACCGCGTCCATATTGATGCCCGCTTTGGTCGAGCCGATGTTGACGCTGGAACAAATGTGTTGTGTTTCGGCAAGTGCCTCGGGAATGCTGCGAATGAGCGCTTCGTCGCCGGCGGCAAAGCCTTTTTGCACAAGGGCTGAGTACCCGCCGATAAAGTTGACACCCACCGTTTGCGATGCCTTTTCCAAAGTTTTTGCATACAAAACGGGGTTTCCGCCGCTTGCGGCAACGAGCATCGAAATCGGCGTCACGGCAATGCGTTTGTGAATAATCGGAATGCCGTATTCCTTTTCGATGTTTTCGCCGGTTTCGACCAAGTGCTCCGCCTGACGGCAGATTTTGTCATAGATTTTGTCACAGGAACGGGAAATATCCGAATCCGCACAACTCAAAAGCGAAATGCCCATTGTGATGGTGCGAATGTCTAAATTTTCTTCCCGAATCATATTGATGGTTTCAAGTATATCGTGTGTGTTAATCATACTGTAAATTCCTTTTGTCAGATTCTGTGCATCGAATTAAAAATGTCCTCGTGCATGGCGTTTACGGAAAGATTCATTTCTTCTCCGAGCGCCTTTGCTTCATCTGCCAAAACGGTAAAGGGAACATTGCAGTTTTTGACATCTGCAAGCATAATCATACAGAACATATCCTGCAAAATACTTTGTGTGACTTCAATAATGTTGACATTGTGTTCTGCACACATTGCGGAAACCTTCGCCAAAATGCCGACGGTATCCCGTCCGACTACGGTAATAATCGCGCGCATAAATGATAACCTCCGAAAAATGATTGCACCTATCATACCACACTCTTTTTGGAAATGACAGCCTATTTTAAAAAATTTGGAAAATTTGTAAAAAAACTGTATGCCAACTGCGTAAAATATGCTAAAATAACTATACACTGTTGAGAGATAAGCGAGGCGGTTTTTCCATGTACCAAAAAAAACTCGATTTACATGTGCACACGGACAATTCTCCGGACGGCAATCATTCCCCGATGTTCATTTGCGAGCACGCCGAACTTGACGGTATGCGTGCCATTGCGCTGACGGACCATTGCGAGGTGGATGTCTATAAAGCGGAACGGTATGACAAACGCGTGCAACAGGCGTATTTCGAAGCCTCAAAGGCGCAGTCGGCGTTTCGCGGGAAAGTGCTTGTCTTGCGCGGCATTGAACTCGGCCAGCCGCAGTACGATGCAGACATGGCAAATGCCATTTTGTCTGCGCGGGCGTATGATGTCGTCATCGGTTCGGTGCACAATCTGCGCGGACGCGAGGATTTTTACTATTTAGAGAATATTACCGAAGCACAGGCGCACGCGCTTTTGACGGAATACTTTGCTGAAATTCTCAATTTGCTCGAATGGGGTAATTTCGATGTTTTGGCGCATTTGACTTATCCGTTGCGGTATTTTTATTCGCAATCGGGCATCACGGTGGATTTGCGCGAGTACCAACCGCAAATTGACGAGATTTTAAAGCGCACCGCCGAAACAGGCAAGGCGCTGGAAATCAACACGGCGGGGCTTCGGCAGCCTATCGGGAAACTGTCGCCCGAATTTGAAACGGTCAAGCGGTTTTATGAACTCGGCGGCGAGTTTGTTACATACGGTTCGGACGCGCATTATGCCGAGGATGTCGGCAAGGGCATGAAGGAAGCATACGATGTGATGCTCGCGGCGGGCTTTACACAACTGACGCTGTTTCAACACAGAACGCCTTTAAAAATGAAAATTGAATGATTGAAAACCGGAAAGGAAACGACATGATAGTTAAAGCGGCGGCAAAAATCAATTTGATGCTCGATGTGTTGGGTACATTGCCCGACGGGTACCACAGCCTGTTTATGGTGATGCAGTCCGTGAGTTGTTATGACTTTGTAGAAGTCCAAAAAACCGATACGGGTAAAATTGAAATACAAACAGATGACGCACGCGTCCCGAAAGACGAGAAAAATATCGCCTATAAAGCGGCGTCTGCGTTTTTTGCGGCAACCGAAACGGAAAACACAGGTATTTCGATTGCGATTGAAAAGCATATTCCGATGGCGGCGGGGCTTGCAGGCGGCAGTGCCGACGCGGCGGGTGTGTTGTTTTGCTTAAATACGCTGTTTCATACCGATTTGCCGATGCAGGACTTACAGCGAATCGGAGAGCGCGTCGGCGCGGATGTGCCGTTTGCGCTGTCGGGCGGTACGGCGCTTTGTATGGATAAGGGCGGTGTGATTGCGCCGCTTTTGCCGCTTGCGGGGAAATATGCGGTGCTTTGTAAGCCGCAAATGGATGTTTCCACGGTTTCGGCATACCGTTTGTTAGATGAAGCCGAATATCTGCGGCATACGGACAAAAACGCGATGTTGTATGCCGCGCATACAGGGGATTATACGCTTTTGTGCGAAAAAGCCGATAATGTGTTTGAGCAGGTGATTGAAGTACCTGCACGCCCTGCAATAAAAGGCATTATGCGCAGTCACGGCGCGGACTTGACCTTAATGAGCGGTAGCGGCCCAACCGTTTACGGGCTGTTTTCCGACCGAAAAAGCGCGGAAACTTGCGCCGCGGAATTGAAACGGCAGTTTCCCGAAACCGTGCTGTGTGAAACGGTCGGGCGCGGTGTAGAACCGGTGTCGGTATGCTGAAAAATCGGGTTGCGGCGGCGCTGTTGGCGTTTGCCTTGGTGGTTTTGGCAATTTTTTTATTCGCAACGGCATTTCGTGACAACCGCGTGACAATGCATACACCGTCTGCGTATACAACGCAGGCGCGATAATACAAACAAAAAACGATTCATAAACGAGGTGTTTTGATGCGGCCTTATGGTTTGATTTTAGCGGGCGGCGGTGCCAAGGGTGCCTATCAAATTGGTGCGTGGCGCGCGATGCGGGAACTCGGTGTGCAGATTGAGGCGATTGCCGGTGTTTCCATCGGCGCGATTAACGGTGCGCTGATTGCGCAAGGCGATTTTGACCGTACCTTAGAACTTTGGAACAATGTCGAAGTCAAAGACGGCATTCATATGGATGCAGAATTAAAATCCCCTGAAAATCTGTTCAGTTTTTCCAATTTGCCGCAGATTTTTTACGAAGTGATTCGAAACGGCGGGGTAGATGTCACCCCTGCCCGTGATTTAATTGCGCGTTATGTGGATGAGGACGCCGTGCGCGCATCGGGGATACCCGTGGGGCTTGTGACCTTCCAACTTTCGTCTATGAAACCCGTCGAGGTGTTCTTGGACGAAATCGAAGACGGGCGGCTCATTGATTATTTGATGCTTTCCGCGCGTTTCCCGGGTCTGCAAAACGAAAGTCCCGACGGGGCGAAGTATTTGGACGGCGGCGTATATGACAACGCACCGGTCGGTATGCTTCGCAAACGCGGCATCAACCGTTTTATCGTGGTGGATATTTCCAATATGAAAGGCATCGGGCATAAAACCGACCTTTCGTGCGCAGACATCATTTATATTCGTCCCGGCAATCCGAAAGAACTCGGTGAGTCATTTGAATTTGACCGTGAAAAGACCGAAATGCGTATGCAAATGGGTTACTTGGACGCGAAAAAAGCGTTCGGCGCACTCGGCGGGCAAACCTATTATTTCAAACCGTCGGAATATAAAAAAATGCAGGAACTTTACGGGTGGAAAGCCTGTACGCAGTTGGAGGCACTTGCGCAAGAGCGCGATGTTGCGCGCCTGACGGTATATACGCACAGCCGCTTTATGCGCGCGTTGCTGGACGCTGAAAAAGCGCCGGAAAAAGAACCCGAGTCTGAATGGGAGGACTTGGCAGACGCGCTTTTGCGAAAAGCACAGCCGCTTTTGGAAAAAGTACCGGAAGAACTTGTCCGCACCATTCGCCGTCCGCGTTCCGCAGAGAAAAAGTATCCTGCGGCGCGCGCGGCGCTTACTGCATTTCAGCAGGGCAAAGGCAAATAACGCTATATTCTTTCACAAAACAGCGTTAAGTACTGCTCACCCGAAAAAATCGAGTAACGGTGTTTTTCTGCTTCACCGACGAAGCCGTGCGCCGAAAAGCCCAACGATTCGGGCAGAATGCCTGCCGTGCGTACAGCATTTTCCGCCGCATCGCTATCCTGCACGGTTAAAACCGCGCATAATGCGGTGTATGTCGCATACAGCGCGTTGAAAGTGTCCTCGGTGTATGTTTCACGCTCGGGAATGCAGGTGAGTTGCAAAGCCGTAACGGTACCGTCTGTATCGGTACGCAAAGTCAAAAGTGCGGTCAAATTGTCGGCAATTTGTAAATGACAGTTGTAATCTTGCGCGGATTCCGCCTGTTCGCAAAAAAAGTTTTCGGGATTGAGCGTTTGTTCTCCCCATACCGTGTTAAACCGTTTGCAAAATTCGGGAATGTCTGTGTTACGCTGTTTCGTACAGCCCGAAAGGCATAACAGCAGTAAAAAAAACAAACCGGCCGTGCGTGCAAACGAAGTTTTGGTTTTCATTGGTTCTGTTCACCCTTTGTTCATATTTTCTTTACAAAAATATATGGCAAAAATGTGCGGAATATTATAGAATTATATAAATGCAGATTTTGGATTTTCCGTTAAAAAATCGAAAGCGGTGATGATTTGTTTAACAAAGCAAAGAATTGGACGAAAAAGAAAAAAGTTACGGTGGCGGTGTTGGTGATTGCAGCCGCTGTGTTGATTGGCTCGGTGGTCTATGCCAATTTCAAGCCCGAAGAATTGCCGAGTTACGCGCTTACCGAGGTGCAAAAGAGCGACATTCAATCCACTTTTGACACACAGGGCGTTGTGGAATCGGGCAGTACCGAAACCTATTCCGCCGCAAGCGGTGTGAAAGTACTTACGGTTGATGTTGCCGTCGGCGACCGCGTTTCCGAAGGGCAGCAACTTGCCACATTCGATGTTTCCTCGTTAAACGATGAACTTGCCGCCTATAAAACGGCGTATACAAAAGCAAAATCCTCTTACGATAAATCCGCCGCCGGTGTTGCCGAGGCAAAGCGAAACCTTGCCGATGTGCAGGCGCAAATCCCGGCTGTGCAGCGGGATATTGCAAAATTGGAATCGGAGATTGCCGCTGCGGAAAATACGCAGGTAACGGTGCCCCAAGCGCCGCAGTATTCCGAGGAAGAATTGCAGGCATTAATGGAACAACTGCGTGCGGGCGGTATGACGGAAGAACAGATTCGGGAGATTGTTGCCGCATTGCAGGCGCAGGCGGGGCAGATTGACGCACAAGAGGCGATTGCCAATTCTACCGCCGCCAAAAAAGCGGAACTTGTGCAAAAACAGGCGCAACTTTCGGCTTTGGAAACGCAAAAAACCGTGTATGAATCGCAAACCGACGAAACGGTTACCGACCTTTACAAATCCGTAGCAGACCAAAAACAAAAAGAGTATGAAAGTTTTAAGACATTGGTGGATTCGCTTGCAAAGGGTTGGACCGCGTCCGCAGACGGTATTGTGACCGAAGTCAATGTGACAGCAGGGCAAGCGTTCACACCGTCAAATGCCCAAAGCAGCGGTATGGATTTGTCCGCGCTGATGAATATGGCTTCGGGCAACAGCGATGTTGCGGCTACGCTTACGGATATTTTCTCTGCGTCTGCCGACGCGAACACCGCTGTCGGAACGGGTATGGTAATCGAGCATTACGGTGAATTTTATGCAAGTTTCACCGTCGGTAAATACGATTTAATGGACTTGAAAGTCGGGCAAAAGGCAACCATCTCATCCATTGGCAGTATGTATGACGGCGAAGTCAGTTATGTCAGCGCAACCGCAACGGCGGGCAGTGGCTTAGATATCAGCACCATCACTTCCTCGCTGACGGGCGGTTCTTCCACCTCGTCTAACAGCGCACCGATTAAAGTCAAAATCAACAATCCCGACGAGAAAATCGTCATCGGTTTTGATGTGGATATCAGCATTGACACCGAAAAATTGGAAAATGTGATGACCATTCCCGTGGAAGCCGTATCCACAGGCGACGGTGAAAACTGTGTGTTCGTCTATAACGAAAAAGACAAAACCGTTTCCAAACGCGTAGTTTCTTTGGGTATCGGTTCGGATTCGGCGTACGAAGTGCTTGAAGGTTTGCAGGTCGGTGAACAGGTGGTTTTAAATCCGAAAACCTCTCTTCTGGACGGCGACAAAATCCAGGTGAAATAAGGCGGTGGCGTATTGGATATTCGAGAA
>CAMGGF010000005.1 GCA_946055445.1 uncultured Ruminococcus sp.
TTCCGCTTTTTTTTACCAAAACGGGGTTTGCAAAATACATTTCCCACCTCGATTTGATGCGTTGTATGTCCCGTGCCGTGAAACGCGCAGGCATTCCGCTGTGGTATACCGAGGGGTTTAATCCGCATTTGTTTATGACCTTTGCGCGCCCGCTGTCTTTGGGGCAGGAAAGCCTTTGCGAGGTGGTGGATGTGCGCTTGGTAGGGGAGATGACCTTTAAAGATATTCAAACCCGCTTAAATGAAACCCTCCCCAAAGATATTACTGTGGTATCCGTACAAAAGCCCGTGCATAAACCAAGCGAAATCGCCTTTGCCGATTACGAGGTTCGTTTATTCTGTGATATTCCCTCTGCATTAAAAGCATATATGGAAAATGCCTTTTCCAAAGAACAAATTATCGTTCTCAAAAAAGCGAAACAGGGCAGACGCAAAATAGACAAAGAAATGGATATTAAACCGAATGTTTTAAGATTTGATGCAGCAACAGAAGAAAATGCGGTCTGCTTGGATTTGCGCTTAACGGCTGGCGACCAAACCAATATCAACCCAACATTGCTTTTGTCAGCACTTACTGACGGGTTTGACGGCGAAATCCAAAACACCGATATTCTCAAAAAGCATATTTTGCTTGAAAACGGAGAGCCGTTTTGCTGATTTTTCGGATTTTTTGCTTTTTTAAAAATAATACTTGCATTTTATAAAAACCTATGGTATTATATTTTAGCATTTTGCGTTGGTTTCTCACCAACGGCAGTTAATGGCAACATTAAAGCTGGCGGTCCTCTGCATTTTCTTGTACGAACGCCTGAAAAAATTAGGAGGACTGAAAATGGACGCACTCAAAGTAATTACCGAAGGCATGATTAAAGAAGACCGCCCCCATGTTAAGGTCGGCGATGTCGTGAAGGTTCATGTCAAAATCCGTGAAGGCGAAAGAGAAAGAATTCAGGTGTTTGAAGGCACCATCATCGCTGTCAAAGGCAGCGGCGTTTCCGAAACCTTCACCGTTCGCCGTGTTTCTTACGGCGTCGGCATTGAAAGAGTATTCCCCGTGAATTCTCCCAATGTGGCAAAGGTTGAACTTGTCCGTTCCGGTAAAGTCCGCAGAAGCAAACTGTACTATCTGCGTGACAGAGTCGGTAAAGCGGCAAAGGTCAAAGAGCAAATCTGAGTTTGCAAAACGAAACAGAGCAACCGCATTTGGTTGCTCTGTTTTTTTGTATGGGAGAGATTTTTGCCGTATTGGGGATTTAAAGCGTATGTTTTCTAAAATATTTCCGCTTTTGTAACAAATTTTTAAGAATTTGAATCTTGCACTTTTTGATATATAGTATATAATGAAATCAGGCGAAACAAAGGGTATTTTGTCAAAAGAGGGGTTTTATGAAAGCAGTAAAGCAAAACAGCATTTTAAAAGGTGTTTTAATAGGATGTGCGGCTGTTATTTTGATTTTGTCCGTTGTACTTGCGGTCACGGCGGTCAAAAACAAGAATTTGCGTGCAAGCGGCGACAGCGCGGCGCAAGCGTATTCCAGCCTTTCCGAAGAAAACGCAAGCCTCAGCGAAGCGCGTGCAAAGGAAGCGGAATCCTATCAAAAGCAAATCGATGAACAAAATGCAATGTTTTCAAGCGAAAAAGACGCTCTACATCAAACAATTGCGGACTTAAACAAGCAAATTTCAATCAAACGCGCATCCGAAGCGGCCGCGGCAACTGCTCATTTACCGCCGACGCCCGCGCCCGTGCCCGCACCGGCAGGTGGCACGGATTTATCGGCAAAAACGATTTATTTGACATTTGATGACGGACCGTCCGCCCGAACACCGGAAGTTCTGCAAATTTTAGCGGACAACGGCGTGAAGGCGACTTTTTTTGTAAAGAACGGCGGCAAATATAATCACTATATGCAAGATATCGTCGCGCAGGGGCACACCATCGCCCTGCATACATATTCGCATACTTATTCGTCAGTTTATGCTTCTGACGAAGCCTATCTCAATGATTTACAACAAATTTCCGATTTGGTCTACAATGAAACCGGCGTTCGAACGGAAATTATGCGGTTTCCCGGCGGCAGCAGCAATACAGTCAGTCGAAAATACAATAGCGGCATTATGTCGCGTATGACGCAAAAAGTGACCGAAATGGGGTATTTGTATTACGATTGGAATTTGAGTTCCGGCGATGCCTCGGGCGGTACTGTACCCGCAAGCACCATCATCAACAACTGCCGAAAAGTACCGCGGAACAATACGGTGATTGTCTTAATGCACGATGCCGGCGATAAACGAACCACGGTGGAAGCATTGCCCGAAGTGATTGCGTATTATAAAGCGGCAGGGTGTAAGTTTGCCGCAATCGACAAAAACACGCCCCAAATCCACCAAAAAGTTGCAAATTAGAGTTTGAATTCAAGTTTTTTGTGTAAATTCAATATACAAATTAAAATTCTGTTGTCATTTTGCACAAAGTTAAAGGACTGAAAAACAACTGACTTTGGAATACCCACCGAAATCTCGCAAAAACCCCCATATATCGCGTTTTAACCGTTGACGAGGACAAGTTTTGTGGTATAATATGTTACTGTAAACACAGGAAAAATGCTTATAGTATGATATATGGGGAGATTGATTATGTTCGTTAAAGAAGTTCTTGTTCAGAATCAAGTCGGTTTACACGCGCGTCCGGCAACTTTCTTCATTCAGAAAGCCAACGAGTACAAATCGTCCATTTGGGTGGAAAAGGATGAAAGAAGAGTCAACGCGAAGAGCCTGTTGGGCGTCCTTTCCTTGGGTATTATGGGCGACACGAAAATTCGCATTATTGCGGGCGGTCCCGATGAAGAACAGGCAGTTGAAGGGCTTGTGAAACTCGTTGAGTCGGGTTTTGCCGAATAACCCCATTTTTATAGTATGCTTGTGTCAGACACGCTGTTACTTCGGTTTCGGTGTGTCTGCTTTTGTTTCTGCACAGGTCGGGAGGTGACGGTATGTCGGAAAAACGCTTGGAACTTCGCAAAAAAGCAATGTCTTTGCCGCTTTTGCCGGGCGTATATATTATGAAAAACGCCGAGAAAGAAATCATCTATATCGGCAAGGCAAAAGCGCTGAAAAACCGTGTCAGCCAATATTTCGGTTCGCAAAACGGGCACACCGTCAAGGTGCGCAAAATGGTCGAAAATGTTGACAGTTTTGATTATATCGTTACCGACAGTGAATTTGAAGCCCTGGTGCTCGAATGCAGTTTGATTAAACAGCATATGCCGAAATATAACATTTTGCTCAAAGATGACAAAGGGTACAGTTATATTCGCGTTGCGGGTGACCGATATAAAACCGTAACCGCCGTTCTGCAAAAAAACGATGACGGTGCCGAATATATCGGTCCGTATACCAGTTCTTTTGTCGTGAAACAAAGCGTGGATGCCGCCAATAAGATTTTTATGCTTCCGCAGTGCGGCAGGGTGTTTGACGGGAAAAGAAGCAATGCGCGCCCGTGTTTGAACTACTATATCGGGCAATGTTGCGGGGTGTGTACGGGCAAAGTGCCGCAGTGTGAATACAGCGAGGCGGTTTCGCAGGCAATTCGCTTTTTAAAGGGCGATACCAAAGAAGTATTGAAACAGTTGGAAACGGAAATGTACGCCGCCGCCGAACACACGGATTTTGAACGCGCGGCAAAACTGCGTGACCGTATACGGTCGATTGAAAAAATGCAGGATAAGCAAAAGGTCGTTTTCAAATCCGTTGAGGAACAGGATGTCTTTTCCCTTGCCGAGTCGGAAAACACCGTCTGTCTTGCGGTTTTACGGTTCGCGGACGGCAGATTGTTTGACAGCGAACACTTTTTCTTTGAGAAAAATGACACACCGGAAGCGATGCTCGCGCAAGCCGTTTTATCTTATTACGCTATGCGTGAAAATATCCCGAAACGCGTAACGGTTGACGGTGCGCCGGAAGATGCGGAAAATGTGGAACGGTGGCTGACGGAGAAAAAAGGCAAAAAGGTTGTGCTCTTTTGTCCGAAACGCGGCGAACAGTTGGAAGTTGTGCGTATGTGCCGCGAAAACGCGCAGGAAAAATTGGCGTTGAAAGTCGGTTTAAGCGGCAAAACCGTTGCGGTGTTGGAGGAGTTGCGCGATTTGTTGGGGCTTTCCAAAACACCGTCTTATATTGAGTCATACGATATATCCCACACCGCAGGGCAAGACAGCGTCGCGGGTATGGTCGTTTTTAAAGACGGCAAGCCATATAAATCAGCATACAAACGCTTCACCATAAAATCTTTTGAGGGCAACGACGATTACCGTTCTATGGCAGAGGTTTTAACACGGCGATTTACGGAATATAACGCGCAAAAAGAAACAGGCGAAGGATTTGGCAAATTACCCGATTTAATCCTTTTGGACGGCGGCGTGGGGCAGGTCAATGCCGTACAGCCCGTTTTGGACGCATTCGACTTGCAGGTGCCGCTGTTCGGTATGGTGAAAGATAATCGGCACCGTACACGCGCCATTGCGCAAAACGGCGGGGAAATTGAAATTCGGTCGCAACGCCGTGTGTTTACGCTGATTTCCGAAATTCAGGAGGAAGTGCACCGCTTCTCGGTCGCATACCACAGAAGCAAGCACGCCAAACGGAATTTGGCGTTGTCTTTGACGAAAATTCCAAGCATCGGCGAAAAAACGGCAAAAGCGCTTTTAAAACAGTTTAAAACCGTATCGAAGATAAAAGCGGCAAGTGTCGACGAACTCTGTCAGGCGGAGGGCGTCGGGCACAAAACCGCACAAATCATTTATGCATATTATCACAATGGGGATGACAAAGAATGAAAAAGGCAATTATATTTGATTTAGACGGCACACTTTTAAACACTTTGGAGGATTTGACGGACAGCACCAACTACGCCTTGCGTACCTGTGGCTTTCCGGAACGGACTTTGGAAGAAGTACGCCGTTTTGTCGGCAACGGTATTCGGAAATTGATTGAACGCGCCGTACCCGTCAATACAGATGCAGAAAACATTTCCGAATGTTTTACGGTTTTTTGCGAACATTATAAACAGAATATGGAGAATAAAACCGCTGAATATACCGGAATTTCCGATATGCTTTCTACTTTATATGCGGCAGGCTATAAAATGGCTATCGTGACCAATAAGGCAGATTTTGCCGCGCAGGTGCTTTGCGGGAAACTGTTCGGCAACTATGTAAAAACCGTAGTCGGCAGTGTGGAAAACCGTCCGAATAAGCCTGCGCCCGACGGCGTGTATTATGCGCTGGAACAAATGGGCGTTGTAAAAGAGGAAGCGGTTTTTATCGGGGACAGCGAAGTGGACATTCTGACGGCGAAAAATGCCGAAATTGACGCAATCGGTGTGCTGTGGGGCTTTCGTGACCTTGCCGATTTAGAGGCTGTCGGCGTGAAAATGACGGTAAAAACGGTAAAAGAACTCGAAAAATTGCTTTTAAACTTAAAAAATTGCTGATTTTTGTTGACATTTGTGCTAAAATAGTAAACAATATATAAATTGGAGGTCTTACTATGCGCGTGATTACCGGCACTGCCCGCGGCAGAAAATTGAAAACGCTCGAGGGCGGCGATGTCGTGCGTCCGACCACCGATAAAGTCAAAGAGGCAATGTTCAGCATCGTGCATTTTGAGTTGGAAAATGCTGTGGTGCTCGATGCATTTGCAGGAAGTGGGCAATTGGGGATTGAAGCGCTCAGCCGCGGTGCCAAACAGGCGTATTTTTTAGATGAAAACCGAAAAGCCGCGGATATTGTGAAAGAGAATTTGCAAACCACAGGGCTGTTTGACCGCGCTGTGGTATTAAACGCCGATGCTTTTTCGTTTGCCGCCACGGCAAAAGAAAAATTCGATATTGTGTTTTTAGACCCGCCGTATCAAAAAGGCCTCGTGCAAAAGATATTGCCGCTTTTGAGTGACTGTTGTAATGCAGATGCGCTTGTGGTTTGTGAAACCGATTTTGCGGAAGAACTGCCCGAAACGGCAGGTGCGCTTTGTCGCTTGCGCGAGTATAAATATTCGAAAACCAAATTAACAACCTACCGAAAGCAAGAGGAAACCGTATGAAAACCGTAATTTGCCCCGGCAGTTTCGACCCGGTTACGGTGGGGCATCTTGATATTATCCGTCGCTCTGCCTTAATGTTTGACAAAGTCATTGTTTTGGTGATGACCAACTATCATAAAAAAAATATGTATGCGTTTTCTGCAGAAGAGCGTGTTGCGTTGTTGAAGCGCTGTGTCCATGCTTTGCCGAATGTAGAAGTTGATGCCTATGACGGGCTGTTGGCGGATTATGCGCGGCAAAAAGGCGCGGTTGCGGTTGTCAAGGGCTTGCGTGCGGTGTCCGATTTTGAATATGAGTTTCAGCAGGCGCTTACGAACCGTGAACTCAACAAAGAATTGGAAACGGTTTTCGTTACCGCAACGGCGGAAAATATGTTTTTAAGTTCCAGCGTTGTAAAGCAGGTTTGCGAATTGGGTGGGGATATTAGCAATTTTGTTCCCGCGGAAATTCGTGACGATATAATCAAAAGAATCAGCAGAGGTGAAGAGAAATGACCATAGAAAGTTTATTGGATGAAATCGAGGACATTCTCGAAGAAGGCAAAAGCGTGCCGTTTACATCAAACTTGTTGATTGATGTAGCCGAGATTAAGCGCGTCATTGAGGATATTCGTTTGAATATGCCCGACGAACTGATGCAAGCGCGAAAAATTGCTTCGGAACGCAAAGAGATTTTGGCGGCGGCACAAAACAGCGCCGATGAAATTATTGCGGCGGCGCACAAACGCGCAAAAGAGTTGGTTGAAGACCACGAAATCACCAAAGGTGCAGAAAGTGCCGCGGCAGATATTATGGCGCAAGCACGCACACAGGCGGGCGAAATCGTGGAAGGGGCGCGCGCAACCGCTTCGGAACTGACTGACCAAGCGCAGAAATGGGCGAACGATATGCGCACAAGCGCGGGTGAGTATGTGGAGAACATAGTCGCGCTTGCCGACGAAAGCCTGACCAATTCCGTGAATGAAATCCGCCGTGCGCGTCAATCCCTCCGTGCGGCAGCACAGCACAAACGCACGGACAATTAACCGAATGTTTTTTCACCTCGTCGCATAGATATGTGTACGAGGTGAATGTTTATGTTCGTATTTTCCGTACATAAAAGGCAAATTAAAATGGCGATTTTGATTCTTTGCATCGCCGTTGTGGCGGTCGCTTTTGCGGTTGTCAGTAACCAAGGCGTAAAAGCCGCAAAAGAGGCGCAGTTGAATGTGCGCGCGGGGACGGCAGAAGAACGCATTGCGTATCTGTCGCAATTCGGGTGGTCGGTTGAACCCGACCCGATTGAAGTCAGTGAAGTGATTATTCCGGAAACATTCGATGAAACGTATATGCAGTACAACGAATTGCAAAAGTCGCAGGGCTTTGATTTGTCTGTTTATGCCGCCAAGCGTGTAAAACGGTGGATTTACCGCGTGACCGATTATCCCGGTTATGAAAATCAGACTTGTATTCAGGCGACTTTGCTGATTTTTGACGGGCAAGTGATTGGCGGCGATATCTGCTCTACGGAAATTGACGGCTTTATGCACGGATTTGTAAAGGAAAGTACGGCGTTTTCAGCCGAAACAACACAAACGACATCATAAACAGTAAGGACTTTTGCAATGCCCAAGGAACGAATTGATAAAATGATTGCGAGCACCACTGCGCACAGTCGCAAAGAAGTGAAGGCGATGTTGCGGGAAAAGCGTGTTTTAGTCAACGGCAATACGGTAACTGACGGTGCGTTTAAATTGGATATCGCGGCAGATACGGTCTGCATTGACGGCGTTGCGTTGCCGATGAAACGGTATATCTATCTTATGCTGAACAAACCGCAGGGCATTGTGTCTGCCAGCCGTTCGGCGGCTGAAAAAACCGTGGTGGATTTGGTGCCGCCCGACCTGCGCCGTGACGGGCTTTTCCCCGCAGGGCGTTTGGATAAGGATACAACGGGTTTTGTGCTGCTGACCAATGACGGTGACTTTGCGCACCGTATTTTGTCCCCGAAAAATCATATTCAAAAAACCTATGTTGCGCGGTTGGCAGAGCCGATTACATCGGAAAAAATTGCCGTACTGCAAAGCGGTACAACCTTGCGCGACGGTACCGTACTTTTGCCTGCATCTGTGAAAATCATCGGCGAAGACGCGCAAACGGTGCAAATCAAAATTTGCGAGGGAAAATATCATCAAATCAAACGAATGCTCGCTTCCGTCGGGAATCGTGTCACAGAACTTTCGCGCACACATATGGGTGCGTTACCGCTGGACAGCACCTTGGCACCGGGGGCGTGCCGGGCGTTAACCGAAGACGAAGTGCGGAAAATATGTGAAAAGTAAACAGAACGGCAACAACGGTATGTGCAGACATACCGTTTTTTCTTTGGTACTGTGTATATTGTTCTTTCATATACTGTGGTAAGAACAGTTCGGTGGTGTAACTATGAAAAAAGTCATTTTGAAAGTTGGCTCTGTAACGTATGCGATGAAAGCCAAAAGCATTTTACAGCGCCACGGTATGCGCGCCAGCGTAATAAAAACCGTCAGTACAAAGAAAAACGAGGGGTGCGGCTATTCGGTTGCCGTGGAGAATCCGTATCAAAATATCGGAGAAATCTTGCGGCGTGAAGGCATAGTCGTGACCGAAATGAAGTGGGAAAAATGATATATTTCGACAATGCGGCGACAACGTATCCAAAGCCACCGTCCGTTTTGCGTGCCGTGCAAACCGCCGTAACGCGATACGGTGCGAATCCGGGCAGGGCAGGGCATAAACTTGCGGTGGAAACGGCCCAACAGGTGTATTTTGCGCGCGAAACCGTTGCGCGATTTTTTGATTTGCCATCGTGTGAAAATGTCATTTTTAGCAAAAACTGCACAGAGGCATTGAATACCGTCATAAAAGGACTCGCGCAAAAGGGCGGTCATTTCGTGTGTTCCGATTTAGAGCATAATGCGGTTGTCCGCCCGTTAGAAGCGCTTCGTCTGCAAGGGTTATGTACTTGGACGGCGGCTTCGGTCGGTGAAACAGACGAGGAAACGGTTGAAAACTTCAAAAAATGCCTGCGTCCGAATACAACGGCGATTATCTGCACAGGGGCGTCTAATGTATTCGGCAAGCGTTTGCCGATACGCGCCTTGGCAGACCTTGCGCATAAATACGGGATACACCTCGCGGTTGATGCGGCGCAAACGGCGGGAATTACACCGATTTCCATGCAGAAAGACGGGATAGACTTTCTGTGCGCGCCCGGGCACAAAGGGCTTTACGGCATCATGGGTACGGGTGTTCTTTTGTGTAACTGCGATGTTTTGCTGAAACCGTTGACGCAAGGCGGAACAGGGGTGCTTTCCGCGCAACTGACACAGCCCGAAACCTATCCGGAACGGTTGGAAAGCGGCACGGTAAATGTGCCGGGCATTCTTTCCCTGACGGCGGGCATACAATTTGCGGAACGCAAAGGCGTAGAACGGATATATGCCCGTGAAACAGCGCATACGGTTCGTATCGAAACTGCGCTTCGGGAAATGAAAAATATTGCACTGTATACCGATGCGGCTGCACAAAACAAAGCGTATGTACCGTTGCTTTCGTTCAATGTGCACGGTATGCACAGCGAAGAAGTCGCGGCGCAGTTGTCCGCGGATGATATTGCGGTGCGTGCGGGTTTGCATTGCGCTGTTTTGGCGCATACGGCATACAATACTGCGGAAATCGGAACGGTAAGAATTTGCCCGTCGGTATTCACAACGGAAAAAGATGTAAATAGTTTATTAAATTCTATTTTTAAAATTGCAAAAAGCGCTTAAGTATGATACAATATATCGTGATTATATATGTGCATTTTCAGCACTTCGCGATATATTGTATTTTTTTAGGGAAACAGGTGTTTTTATGCAGTTAACACTCAATTTTGCCGACACTTTGGAGGAAATCGGCAAAGCAATATTAAGTTTTAACAGTTTGGCGGATGTATTGGATGTTTTGCTCGTTGCATTTGTCATATACAGTGCGATTAAACTGATACGGGAAACACGCGCCATTCAGTTGGCAAAAGGATTTGTTTTGCTGGTGTTCATTTATGCAGTTGTGTATTTACTGCATATGCAAGTCAGCACCTATATGTTTTCTATGATTTTTTCCAATATTCTTTTGGTGTTGGTTATCATTTTTTCGCCCGAAATTCGCCACGCACTCGAAAGCGTAGGCAGAAGCAGTGTATCGAATTTCAATTTTTTCGGGTTTAAGAACAGCGAAGATTTGCGCAAACAAGAAGAGCAAATCAAAATGATAAACGCCGTCACAAAGGCTTGCGCGGATATGAGCGATAAAAAAATCGGTGCGTTAATGGTGTTTGAAAAGGAAAGCATTCTCGGGGAGATTATTCAAACCGGTACAACCGTGGATGCCGAAGTGTCCGCAGAACTTATCGGGAATATTTTTTATCCGAAAGCGCCGTTGCACGACGGTGCGGCTGTGATTCGCAAATCCCGCGTTGCGGCGGCGGGCTGTATATTACCGTTGACGCAAAATAACAATGTCAGCAGTGAACTCGGTACAAGACACCGTGCGGCAATCGGTATGAGTGAGCAAACCGATGCATTGGTTGTTGTGGTTTCCGAAGAGACCGGCGGCATTTCTGTTGCGCAAAAAGGCACTTTGCGGCGCAATCTTTCCAGCGGCGATTTGCGCGAATTGTTGATGCAAAACTTTGTGAAATCCGAGAATGAGGAAGACAGCAAACTGAAAAAACTTTTGAAAGGGCGGCAGAAACATGAAGATGAATAACGAAAATACCAACCAAAATGTTGCCGCTGAAAAAAAGGTTTACAGCGGCCTGCGAAGCATCATCTATAACAACAAAATCGCAATGTTGTTTTCTCTCGTTGCGGCGTTTGCAATTTGGATTTGGGTTGCGATTGAAAAAAGTCCGGTTGTGGAAGTGACCGTCAGTTCCGTTCCTGTAAAAATTGATATGGAAAACAGCGTGCCGGCGCAACTGAATTTGCAAACCTTCGGGCAAACGGAGTTTTCCGTGGATGTGACGGTTACAGGCAAGCGCTTTGTTGTATCTACGCTCGCACCGGAGGATATTACCGTTACCGCACAGACAAATTACGTGGATTCCGCCGGAAATAAATCGTTGCAGTTAAAAGCAGTATCGGCTTCCGGTAAGGATTTTGATATTGTGCGTTTGTCGCAGAATTACATTGATGTGTATTTTGACACTTATAAAGAAGCGGAATTTGCCGTTGTTGCAAAAATCACCGCGCCGAATAATCAGCCTGTAACCGACGGTTGTATTCTCGGCGATGTTTTGTTCTCCAAAAACACGGTTATTGTCAGCGGCCCTTCAACCGAGGTCAATAAAATCACGGGCGTTGTTGCGGAAACTGCCGTCAGCGCGCCGCTTACCGCGACCACTACGGTGCAGCCGGAAATCAAACTGCAAACCGAAAATGCAGAGGTGCTCTCCAATATAAAAATTAACACAGGGGATACCGCCATCACGATGACGATGCCGGTTCTCAAAAGAGTTACCTTGCCAACCTCGGTTACATTCCGTAATACGCCGACAGGTTATTTGAATGAAAGCGTACCGTATACGGTTTCGCCCTCTAAAATCGAGGCGGCTGTACCGATTGAAAAAATTGATGAAATCAAAAGTATCAGCGTCGGCACCGTGGATTTTGCCGAATTGGATATCGGCAACAATTTCTTTAATTTTAAGGCGTCGGATATTACGGAGTATGCAATCACTGACAGTTCGGCGCGCTTTAAAGTCAATGTGAATATGACGGGCCTTACATCTGCTACCTTTTCCGTGCCGCCGCAAAATATCACCGTGACGGCGCAAAAAGACGGATATACGGCTACCGTTATCGCCGAGCCGATTGAAAATGTCCGTGTTATCGGCACGCCGGAAGAAATAGCCGCGCTGACCAATGAAATGATGTTTGCCGAAGTCGATCTGTCCGATGCGAATTTGCAGGCGGGCGAGCAAAGTGTCAAGGCACGCATTGTCATTAAAGGCAGTACAAAGGCGTGGGTGTCGGGTACCTATTCGGTTCGTGTGCGCGCGGCCGCATCGTAATGTTTTTGGAAAGGAAAATGCGTGTTGAAAGAAAAACAAACGAAATTCGCTTCGGTCGGCGGGCAGGCGTTGATTGAGGGGATTATGATGAAAGGCCCGAAAGGGGCCGCGATGTCCGTTCGTCTGCCGAGCGGCGAAATTGAAACGGAATTTAAACACGAAACACCGTGGCGTGAAAAAAATGCATTTTTTAAACTTCCCTTGGTTCGCGGTATTGTGGGTTTTGTTGAGTCTTTGGCTACCGGATACAAATACTTGATGGAGTCCGCCGAAAAATCCACCCAAGGTTTAGAAGATGACACGGAAAACCTGTCCAAAGTTGACCGTTGGATTAACGACCATTTCGGTGAAAAAATGATGAATTTCATCGGTGTGATATCTGCGGTTTTGGGCTTTGGTTTGGCGTTTGTTCTGTTTATGTGGTTGCCGTCTTTTTTGGTGGATACGCTGACTCGAAATACGCTTTTGAACTATCACGCTTTGTTTGAGGGCATCATTCGTGTCGTGATTTTCGTGATTTATCTTTTGTTGGTGTCGCAAATGAAAGACATTAAGCGTGTGTTTATGTATCACGGCGCAGAGCACAAATCCATTTTCTGCTTTGAACGCGGATTGGAATTGACCGTGGAAAATGTCAAAAAACAAAAGCGCTTTCATCCGCGTTGCGGCACAAGTTTTATGTTTGTTATGATTTTGTTGAGCATTTTGCTCTCCTCT
This sequence comes from uncultured Ruminococcus sp., assembly GCA_946055445.1. GTDB lineage: Bacteria > Bacillota > Clostridia > Oscillospirales > Acutalibacteraceae > Fimenecus. Next base: position 12,891 of record CAMGGF010000005.1, read on the forward strand.
GCGCTTGTGCTGATATTTCCTGCATTGGCTACGGTGAACCGCGCGCTTTGGATTGCTGTGAAACTTCTGATTTTGCCGCTGGTTATGGGGCTCGGATACGAGTTTATTCGCTATGCGGGTAAACACGATAATCTTTTGGTGAAAATCCTTGCCGCCCCGGGCCTTTGGATGCAGCGTATTACCACCAAAGAGCCGACCGATGATATTATCGAAGTCGGTATTGCCGCATTACAGGCGGTTTTGGACGGCGAAACGCCAACGGAAGAAACGGAACAATGACGGTCAGAGAAGTATATCTGCGCGGTGTGCAAGCGCTTAAAATGGTTGCTGATGATGACGCGGTGTTTGTGTGCGATTGTTTGTTGGAATATGCAACGGGGATTTCCAAAACACAGCGTTTGGCAAATCCCGCCAAAGAGGTTTCAAAAGACGGACAAGCCCGTTTTTCCTCTGTTTTGGAACGCCGCCTGCGCGGTGAGCCGTTGCAGTATATTTTAGGAAAATGGTCTTTTTACGGGCGGGATTTTTTCGTTGGAGAGGGCGTGCTGATTCCGCGCCCCGAAACCGAACAACTGGTTGAAACGGCAAATATGCACATTCGCCGCGGCGGTTACCGTGTCATCTTCGATTTGTGTGCGGGAAGCGGCTGTATCGGTTTGACGGTGGCTTTGGAAAATCCGCAGGTGAAAGTATATTTGTTTGAAAAGTATGATGCGGCACTATACTATTTACAAAAAAACCGTGACGCGCTCGGCGTAAAGAATGCAGAAATTGTGCAAGCAGACATTTTGACTTACACGCCCGAAAACGGGTTTTATGCCGATATGCTGTTGTCCAATCCGCCGTATATTCCGTCCGAAGCGCTTTCTTCTTTGCAATTGGAAGTGCAAAAAGAGCCGCGCACTGCCTTGGACGGCGGGGCAGACGGTTTGCATTTTTACAGAGCCATTGCCAAGCGTTGGTTGCCGTATCTCAAACCGCGCGGGGAGTTGCTGTTTGAATGCGGCGATGGGCAGGGGGCGGCAATCGCCTCTGTTTTCCGAGAAAAAACCGCCGCGCAAACCGTGTTGTATGACTTTAATGATATTGACAGATTTGTCCAAATCACTGTATAATATAAAAACGGATTTTTAGGAGAAAATTATGTTATTTGATATTCTGCGGGGTGGCTATTCCGCTGTTGAAATTTTGGCAGGTGTTTTTGCGTCTGTCTTTGTTGTATTCTGCACACTGCCGATTCACGAATATGCACACGCGCTTATTGCCGTAAAACTCGGTGACCCGACACCGCGTATGCAAGGGCGGCTTTCATTAAATCCGATGCGGCACATAGACCCCATCGGCGCGTTAATGATTGTATTGGTTGGGTTTGGCTATGCAAAGCCCGTTTCCGTGAATGCACGCAACTTCAAAAATCCGAAAGTCGGTATGGCACTGACCGCGCTGGCAGGCCCTTGTGCCAATTTGCTGATGGCGTTCATTTTCTTGCTTTGCAAAAACATTGTCATGTCGATTTCAGCGACCAATATTTTGGCGGTGGCATTTCTGTATTTCTTTATATTCGCGGCTTCTATCAATGTCGGTCTTGCGGTGTTCAATTTGTTGCCGATACCGCCTTTGGACGGTTCGCGAATTTTACAACTGCTTATTCCGCAAAAGTATTATTTTAAGTTTATGCAGTATGAGCGGTATATCATTTTAATTGTTTTTGCATTGCTGTTTTTCAATGTGCTGAATAGACCGCTGGGTTGGTTGCAGGCGGTGGTTTATAATGCGCTGGATGCGATTGTCAGTTATCCCTTCCGATAAGGCGGGTAAGAAATGGAACAGATTTCTTATAAATTAGAGGTGTTTGAAGGCCCGATGGACCTACTTTTGCACCTGATTTCCAAACACAAACTGAATATTTACGATATTCCGATTATCGAACTTGTCGAGCAATACATTGACTATGTAAAGCAAATGCAGGCAGAGGATATGTATGTGGCAAGCGAATTTTTGGAAATGGCGGCACGGCTTGTGTATATCAAAACGGTGTCCTTGTTGCCTGTGTACGAAGAAGCCGAGGAACTCAAAAAAGAGTTAACCGGTGAACTTTTGGAATACCGTGACTGTCAGTTAATGGCCGGCAAGTTGGCGCAACACACCGAGGGCTTTGACCGTTTTGTGCGTAATCCGATTACGATTGATGTCGACCCGACCTATACGCGTTTGCACGAATCATCGGAACTTCTGCGTGCATATCTCAATGTTGTCGGTAAAAAAATGCGCAAATTACCGCCGCCGATTGAGGCGTTTAAAGGGATTGTGGCGACGAAAATTGTTTCCGTGGAGTCGAAAATCCAATCCATTTTCCATAAATTAAAACGCAAAGGACAAAAACAACGCTTTCGCAATTTGTTTACGGACGCCGAGTCGCGTTCGGATATGATTGCCACCTTTTTGGCGGTTTTGGAACTTGCCAAGGTGAAAAAAGTCTATTTAGACGGCGAAGGGGACGAAATGCGTGTGGAACTGCTTGCAGAGGATTTTGCGGATTTCAACACGCATGAATGGGAGTAAACTATGTTAAATGCCAATGATTTGCAGGCGGCGGCTGAGGCGGTTTTATTTTCCGTCGGCGAACCGCTGGAACTGAAACGGATTGCCGAGGCGCTGGAAATTGAGGAAGAAAGCGCCGAGCAGGTATTGATGAATCTTTCCGCCGCTTTGGATGAGCGCAACAGCGGCGTGAGCCTTTTAAAACTCGGAACGAAATATCAACTTGCCTCTCGCACACAGTTTGCGCCGCAAATTCGTACCGTTTTAGAGGTCAAACGAAATGCGCCGCTTTCACAGGCGGCATTTGAAGTGTTGGCCGTGATTGCGTACAATCAACCCGTTACAAAATCCTTTGTGGAACAGGTGCGCGGGGTGGATTGCTCGGGTGTTATCGCCACTTTGTGCCAAAAAAAACTGATTGAAGAAAAAGGGCGGTTGGAATTGCCCGGCAGACCGCTTGTATACGGGACAACTCCCGAGTTTTTGCGGTGCTTCTCCGTTTCGGATTTGGGCGAATTGCCGGAACTTCCCAATCACGATGCGGAACAGTCCATAGAGGCGGTTATGGAAGCGGCGGGGCAGCCGTTAGACGGTGAACCCGATTTGCCGGACGAATCGACGCCCGTTTAACCTGCAAAACAGACATTGAAGATATAAGGAGGTGGTTTTACGGTTTTTCTATACATTTTACTTGGAATTATTGCGCTGCTTGTACTGCTTTTGAGCATCAAAGTGCGTATTGACGCGGAATATATTGACGATTTTCGCGTGAAACTGCGTTGGCTGTTTCTTTCCTTTGATTTGTATCCGATGAAAGCAAAGGAAAAGAAACCGAAGAAAGAAAAACCGACGGAGGAAAAACCACCCGAAGAAGAAACGGCACCTGCGGAGAAAAAACCGAACCCGTTTAAAACTTTTTATGAGAATCAGGGCTTTGACGGCGTATTGCAGTTGGTGCGGGATACGGCGGACGCGCTCGGTTCTTTGATGAAAAGTGTGAAAAAGCATTTGATACTGGATGAACTCTTTCTGTGGGTGATCATTTCCCATAATCACGACGCGGCGCAAACCGCGATTGAATACGGTCAAGCGTGTCAGCAGATTTTCCCCGCTATGGGTTTCATCTGTTCGAATTTGAAAGTGAAAAAATACGATGTTGAGGTTGAGCCGGATTTTATCGGCACTTTCAGTTCAGCGCAGTTTACATTTTCTCTTTCCGTGCGGCCGATATTCTTAATCAATGCCGCAATTGTGATGGCATTCAGATTGCTGTTTAAAGTGGTTTTAAAGATTTTCCCGATAAAATCAAAATCACAAAAACATACAGAAACAACAAATACTATTGAAGGCGGTGCTACAATATGAAAGAACAATCAGCAGCAGGCATTTTGGAAGCGACGATTGAAAAGGTGAAAAACCTTGTCAGCGTCAGCACAATCATCGGGGAACCGATGCAGGTCGAAGGCGGTATTACCATTATTCCGGTTTCCAAGGTGACTTACGGTTTTGCTTCGGGCGGCTCGGATTTCCCGTCAAAAACGAACAAGGAACTGTTCGGCGGCGGCGGCGGTGCGGGCGTGACGATTACTCCCGTTGCATTTTTGGTGATTTCCGACGGCGAAGTAACCATTAAGCATATTACGGCGTTTGACAATGCCGCAGAGCGTGTGGTCAATTTGGTGCCTGAAATGTTTGATAAGGTAACTTCCGTGGTGAACAAAGCGAAAAAGGAAAAAGAAGCAAAAGCGCAGGACGCCGCTGATGATGCTTTGGTTTCCGCCGCAATAGACGAACTCACAAAATAACAATCTAAAATATTTCAATCACCGCCTGCATATTTTTGAATATGGCAGGTGGTTGATTTGTGTAAAAAGTGTTTTTTGGGCGTTTGTATTTTCGCGCTGTTTTTCTGCATTTTTGCGATTTCGGCCAGCGCGCAAAATGTACCGACGGACATTTCCGCCGAATCGTGTGTGCTGATGGTTGCCGAAACGCACGAGGTTTTGTTTGCGCGTAACGAGCAAAAACTTTTGCCGATGGCAAGCACAACAAAAATTATGACATCCCTGCTTGCGTTGGAATACGGTATGCCGCAAAAGGAAATCACGGTTACGGACGAAATGGTGCGCGTAGAAGGTACTTCCATCGGTCTTTTGCCGGGGGATACGGTATCTTTGCAAACCTTGGTTGCCGGTATGCTGTTGGAATCGGGAAACGATGCCGCCAATGTAACCGCTTATGCGGTGGCGGGCGGTATTGCGCCGTTTTTGACGATGATGAATGCGAAAGCGCGCGAACTCAAAATGGAGAATACCTGTTTTGAAACGGTTTCGGGGTTGGACAGTGAAAACCATCACTCTACCGCGTATGATATGGCTTTGCTCGGTTGCGCCGCAGTGCAAAATCCTGCGTTTTGCGCGATTTGTTCGCAAACGCAAATGCGTGCTTCTTACGGAAACCCGCCGTATGTGCGTACCTTCTCCAACCACAACAGACTGCTCAAATCCTATGACGGGGTTTTTGGGATTAAAACCGGTTTTACCAAAAAAAGCGGGCGCTGTTTGGTTTCGGCCGCCGTGCGTAACGGGGTTACGCTGGTTGCTGTCACGTTGAACGCGCCGAATGATTGGGCAGACCATAAAAAGTTGTTTGATTACGGATTTTCCGCGGTGCAAAAACAATTCGCTTTTTCAGCGGAGGAATGCCCGCCAATACGGGTGGTCGGCGGCAAAACGGCTTCGGTAGATACCACCCTTGTCGGCGATTGTTTTGTGCCTGTCGGCAATCAGGCTTTCACGGTAACGGCGAAAGTATATACACAACCGTTTTTATATGCACCCGTAAGTGTGGGGGACATAGTCGGTTGCGTCGATGTTTTTGTGAACGGCGAAAAGGTTTTTTCGCGTCCGCTTGTTGCCGTGCAGGATATTGCCGCTGTACCTGCGGAACCCGCGAAAACAAAAAGGACCGAACCTTCTCTGACGGATAAAATAATCGCGTTTTTCACGCGGCTTAGGAGAACTGTATGACAGATGTAAAAATAAGACTGCAAAAATATATGGCGGACAATGGGATTGCATCACGCCGCAAGTCCGAAGAACTGATTGCCGCGGGAAAGGTGCGTGTGAACGGCAAACCCGCGCAAATCGGGGATAAAGTCGACCCGCGTACCGACAAAGTTACCGTTGCCGGCAAAAAAGTGACCAAGGTTAAAAAGAATGTCTATATTATGCTCAACAAGCCGCGCGGGTTTATTACCACGATGCACGATGAAATGGACAGAAAATGCGTTGCCGAGTTAATCTCGGATGTGCCGGAACGCGTGTATCCGGTTGGCAGATTAGACCGTGAATCCGAAGGGCTTTTGCTGTTGACGAATGACGGCGAATTTGCAAATGCTTTGACACATCCGTCGAAACATGTCCCGAAAACTTACCGTGTGACCGTGCGCCCCGATGTGACAAAAGAACAGTTGGCGGCGTTTGAAAACGGTATTGAAATTGAAGGCAGAATGACTTTGCCCGCCGAGGTGCATATCTTGGACAAGCAAGAGGGCAGAGTGGTGCTGGAAGTTGTCATCTTTGAGGGGCGCAACCGTCAAATCCGCAAAATGTGTGAGGCGTTGGGTTTAGAAGTTGCGCGCTTAAAACGCACCAAAATCGGCTCTTTAAAACTCGGTATGCTCAAACAAGGCGATTATCGGTATTTAACAGATGATGAAATTCACGGCTTATTGGTTGCCGCGCAGTTGACGAAAAGAGGTAAATAATGGTTTTTTACAAACCGATTACAGAGCGAATGGAAATACAACGGCTGTTTCCGTCGGCAGACCTGTCACCTGAAAAGACGGTCGGTGCATATGTTGCGGAAGAAAACGGCGTTTCCTGCGGGAAATGTATGGTTGAAATTGACGGGCAATCGTGCGAGATTTCGCATTTGACCGTTGCGAACGATGACCCGCTTTTCACCGAGGGACTTTTGCGAAGTGCGTTGCATTTTGCGGGCAATCGCAATGCATATATGGCTGTTTGCCGCGAAAACGCTTATCGCGATGTGTTATTGCTGTTGGGATTTTCGGAACAAGACGGCATTTTTTGTGGGGATATTCCTACATTGTTAATGGGTTCTTGCTGTAAGGTGAGGAGAGTCGAACACAATATGCCGAAAATTTGATATTACGGCGGATTTTCACTTTTTCACCGTTGTCGGGCGTCAGCCCGACTGCCGCTTCAAAAGCAAAAATCCATCCGTACTCTCGTTGTTTTCGGTGCAGAGCAGTTTAAAATGAGTAGATTTTCGTTCCCGAAAGACATAAA
>CAMGGF010000006.1 GCA_946055445.1 uncultured Ruminococcus sp.
AATAAAAGCGCATACATTACGGCGCCGAGCAGCAGTATAAGCGACAAAACAAAGTGCCGAAGCAGATACAGTTTCACATCTGCCAACCCTTTAAATATATTTGTATTTTTAAAGATAGAACGATTTATATCGCGAGAAAACAAAATGCTTTCTTTACAACTGAACAGCAATACGGTTGCATATAATGCAGACGGTATCAGCAGAAACGCGGCGTAATATTCCAAACCTTGTAGAGTATACGCTTTATAAAGACACGCAGAAACTGCACCAACGCCTAACCCCTTTACAAGCGGTAAAATCCACAGTAACGGTTCGCCGACGATGCAAAATCCAAACAATACGGCCGCAAAAATATATAGAAATTCCGTGCTGAAAGTTGTCAGAAAGTTCAGCCAAACCGATTGACTTTCGCATTGTTTAAAATGGGCTTTCATTAGGTTTTGCAATGTAGTAAAAGTCGTGACGGAACTGTATTTTACGAACAGTATCCCGAGCAAAACGCCGCAAATAAACACGGTGGTTAACAAAATCAGTTTTTGATTGTTTTTAAATACGCTCGGACTTGTGTGCCTTTTTTTTCGAATCCCCGTTGCAATAATGGTTGCGCCTGCTTTTCGTCTTTTCATTTTGTACACCTTTTCTTTTCTATATTTTTTTACCGATAATTCCGCCTAAAATCGGGCATACAAGGCTTAATGCAATCGGTATACAGACATAAATCCCAACTTGTGCTTTGGAAGCGATCACTGCGCAAAACAGCACCAACACAAGTTCCGTAAACCCAGCGAAAAAGCAGTTTGGGAAAATCGGCGTGCGTTTACGCGCAGTACACAAAACACCGCAAAAAAGCGAGGAACAGCCATATACCATATACACGGCGATATGTAAATATGCGGGCGTTGCAGTGCTTTTCAGCGTAATCATAGTTAGTAAAGCCGTAACAACTAAAAACAGCAAAAATCCCGCAATACCGTAGCGCAGAATAGGTTTCAACCCGCGAATGCCGGTTGCCTGCTCGGTTGATTGCCGCTTTGAATGCCGTCTTTTTGCTTTCTTGGACATAAAAACACCCCCGCACACTTTACTAAAAAGTATGCGGGGGAAGATTTTATTATGCGTTTTCTTAATCTTCTTTTTTGCTGCTCTTTTTGGATTTTTCTTCTTTTTCTTTGGCTTGTGCCGCTTTTGCCGCTTCACGCTCTGCCATAAGTTTTTCGTTTGCGGTATTGTTCATTTGAATGGCCCAACGCGCAATTTTCATTTTGTTGCGGTCAGCACCGGTTTCAATAATCAGCGAGTCTTCTTTTACGGTAACCACTCTGCCGATAATACCGCCGATGGTGGTGATTTCATCACCAACCTGCGTAGCATCGCGCATTTCCTGTTCTTTTTTCTGCTGTTTTTTCTGCGGACGAATGGTAAAGAAGTACATAATCGCAAACAATGCAACCATCATTAAAATCATCGGCAACATACTTTTACTGCCTGTGGCAGAGGTTGCGGTCGCTTCAAGGGGTAAAACAAAATTTAACATTCAATATTCCTCCAAAAATGAAATCAACTTATTATACATATATTTGGAATAATTTGCAATAGATATTCCAAATTTAACAAAATGCTCATATTTAGATGCGCGTGTCTAATTTTTCAACATTTTCATTCTTAAAACGCGCAAAAGTACCGTTATCCAGATTTTCACGGATTTCGGAAAGTAGCGTATTATAAAAATAAAGATTGTGCATGACGCAAAGGCGCATGGCAAGCATTTCGCCGGCCTTAAATAAATGGCGGATGTAAGCGCGGGAGTGGCGCTGACAAGTCGGACACTGACAGCCTTCCTCTATCGGCGACAAATCGTTTTTATATTTTTCATTGTTCAAATTGATAATGCCGTCTTTGGTGAATAAATGTCCGTGGCGTGCGTTGCGGCTTGGCATGACGCAGTCGAACAAATCCACACCGCGGCTGACGGCTTCCAAAATATTACCCGGTGTACCGACGCCCATTAAATAACGGGGTTTTTCTTTCGGCATAAACGGCTCAACGGCGGAGATAATGCGGTACATATCCTCTTTCGGCTCGCCGACAGCAAGCCCGCCGATCGCGTACCCGTCTAAATCCAGTTCTGCAATTTGCTTCATATTTTCTATACGCAAATCATCATAGGTACACCCTTGGTTAATCCCGAACAGCAGTTGATTCGGATTGACCGTATCCTCTAACGCATTTAAACGCGCCATTTCCGCTTTACAGCGCACAAGCCAACGCACGGTGCGCTCGCAAGAGGCTTTTGCATAAGCAAACTCCGCAGGATTTTCAACACACTCATCAAATGCCATGGCAATCGTCGAACCGAGGTTCGACTGAATTTGCATACTTTCCTCAGGGCCCATAAAAATCTTGCGACCGTCAACATGCGAATGGAAATTGACGCCCTCTTCTTTGATTTGACGCAATTTTGCGAGCGAAAACACCTGAAATCCGCCGCTGTCGGTAAGAATCGGACCGTCCCAACCCGTGAACTTGTGTAAGCCACCGAGGTCTTTTATAAGTTTATCGCCGGGGCGCACATGCAAATGATAGGTATTACACAACTGCACCTGACAACCGATATCCTGCAAATCGTAACTCGAAACCGCGCCTTTAATAGCACCTGCGGTGGCTACATTCATAAATGCAGGCGTCTGTACCGTGCCGTGGACGGTTTGAAATTCGCTACGGCGGGCATTTCCCTCTGTTTTTAAAACTGTAAACATAAAACTCTCCTACTTCAAAAATGAACAGTGAATGATGAATAGTGAATAATGCATAATTTCGGTGTCGGCATTGCCGACATATTATAAATTCGTGCCGAAGGCACACCTTAATTCTTCATTTTTCATTATTCATTCTTCACTTATACAATGAGCATACAATCACCGAAAGAAAAGAAACGGTATTCCGTATCAACCGCTTCTTTATAGGCTGCCAAAACTTTTTCTCGGTCATAAAATGCGGATACCAACATAATCAGCGTGCTTTCGGGCAAATGGAAATTCGTAAGCAATGCATCAATACACTTGAATTTATAACCGGGATAAATAAAAATGCTTGTCCAACCGTCTGCGGCGCAAATTTCGCCGTTAAATGTAGCCACGCTTTCAAGCGTGCGGCAACTGGTTGTACCAACGGCAATGACGCGCCCGCCCTTTTGCTTGGTTTCTCGAATCAACGAAGCGGTTTCTTCTGACAAATGGTAATGCTCGGAATGCATTTTGTGGTCTTCAATATTATCCGCTTTCACAGGGCGGAATGTGCCGATGCCGACATGTAAGGTTACAAAGCCGATTTTGATGCCTTTTTGCCGTATCTTTTCTAAGATTTCAGGTGTAAAGTGCAAACCTGCTGTCGGCGCGGCGGCAGAGCCGAGTTCTTTTGAATACACGGTTTGATAGCGCTCGCCGTCCTCTAATTTTTCGGTAATATAGTGCGGTAGCGGCATTTCACCGACCTTTTCAAGTACAGGGAAAATACTGTCGCCGTCATAGAAAAAGCGCGCCAAACGGTTGCCGTTTTCCAAGACTTCCAAAACTTCCGCTTTCAAAATGCCGTCGCCGAACGAAAACTTTGCGCCGACTTTTGCGCGTCTGCCTGGGCCTGTGATGACTTCCCAAACATCATTTTCCTTTTGGTTAAGCAGTAAAAACTCCACATGCGCGCCGGTTTCCTCTTTTACACCGTACAGTCGCGCGGGTAAAACGCGCGTATCGTTTAAAATTAAGCAGTCATTTTCGTTTAAATAGTCTAAAATATCGTAAAAATGCTTGTGCTCAATTTCGTCGGTATCGCGGTGCAAAACCATCATTTTTGAGTGGTCGCGCGGTTCAATCGGCGTCTGCGCAATGCGTTCTTTTGGTAAATCATAATAAAAATCTTGTTTCTTCATAGGTAATCTCCCGACAAACTTCCGAATCTGTTAAAATGATTGACTTGTGATAAGAAAAATGATATGATATACCCAACTGCAATAGAGGTGCAAAACACATCAGTAGCGCATTACAAGTCAATCGGGGCTGTTCACGGTGCGTAAAAGGGTTTTTTGCCGAAAACAAAGGAAACCGATTTTTGCTTTGTTTGGGTATGTTTGCGAACAGCGGCATAACTGTCATCATAAATTTGATGGAGTGCTATTGTAAACACAGCGCATTTTTGCGCGGTGCTTCGAGTCTGCACTTCGTTTATGATGACCGGTTGTAATGACCGGCTTTTTTTATGCAGACAATAGAATAACATGTTTTGGAGGTAAACACAAGTGGAAAAACAGTATAATGTCGGTGTAATCGGCGCAACGGGTATGGTTGGGCAAAGATTTTTAACGCTTTTGAGCAATCATCCGTGGTTCAATGTAAAAGTTGTCGCGGCAAGTCCGCGTTCGGCAGGCAAAAAATATGCAGATGCCGTTGGTGCAAAATGGTGCATGGATGTTGAAATCCCCGAGAATGTGAAAGACCTTGTTGTGATGGACGCAACGGGCGATGTTGAAAAAATCGCTTCGATGGTGGATTTCGTGTTCTGCGCTGTGGATATGAAAAAAGACGAAATCAAAGCGCTCGAGGAACGCTATGCAAAAGCGGAATGCCCTGTCATTTCCAATAACAGCGCACACCGCCACACCCCCGATGTGCCGATGGTTGTGCCGGAACTCAATGCAGACCATATTCAAATCATCCCCGCACAGAGAAAGCGTCTCGGTACCAAACGCGGCTTTATCGCGGTTAAATCCAACTGCTCTTTGCAAAGTTATGTGCCCGCGCTGTTCCCGCTTTCAAAATTTGGTGTGAAAGATGTTTTGGTATGCACCTATCAGGCAATTTCGGGTGCAGGCAAAACCTTTGACACTTGGCCCGAAATGCTTGACAATGTCATTCCGTATATCGGCGGTGAGGAAGAAAAGAGCGAGCAAGAGCCTTTGAAGATTTGGGGTAAAATTGACGGCGATGTTATCAAACCTGCTGCTTCCCCCAATTTCACGGCGCAATGCTTGCGCGTACCGGTTTCCAACGGTCACATGGGCGCGGTTTTTGTGCGTTTTGAGAACAAACCGTCCAAAGAAGAAATGTTGGAAATCTGGAAGAATTTCAAAGGCAGAGCACAGGAATTGAATTTGCCGAGCGCACCCAAACAGTTCCTCAACTATTTTGAAGAGGAAAATATGCCGCAGACGAAACTGAACCGTATGTTGGAAGGCGGTATGGCAATTTCCATCGGCAGACTGCGTGAAGACACACAATACGATTACAAGTTCGTGTGCCTGTCGCACAATACTTTGCGCGGCGCTGCAGGCGGTGGTGTTTTGCTTGCAGAATTGCTTTGTGCCGAAGGATATATGGACTAATTGAATTTGGAGGTTGTTTCTATGAAAAAACCGATTTTCACAGGTGCAGGTGTTGCGATTATTACGCCCTTTACCGCAGACGGTGCGGTGAACTACCCTGCTTTGAAAACCATTTTAGAATATCAAATTGCCCACGGAACAGACGCAATTGTCATTTGCGGCACAACGGGTGAAAGCGCAACGCTGACACACGAAGAGCACACCGAGGCAATCCGTTTTACCGTGGAAACCGTTGCGGGCAGAATTCCCGTTGTAGCGGGTACGGGCAGTAATGACACAGCCTATGCTTTAAAACTTTCCAACGAAGCGGAGAAAATCGGTGTTGACGGTCTTTTGATGGTTACACCGTACTATAACAAGGCTTCGCAGGAAGGGCTTTATAAGCATTATACTTACCTTGCCGACCGCGTTTCGACGCCGATTATCATTTACAATGTGCCGAGCCGAACCGGTTGCGAAGTAAAACCCGAAACTTATGCGGAACTTTCGCATCACAAAATGATTTACGGCGCAAAAGAGGCTACCGGCAATCTTTCTTCGATTGCAAAAACGATTTCACTTTGCGACGATGATTTTGCGGTTTATTCGGGCAACGACGACCAAATTACGCCGATTATGTCTTTGGGCGGCAAAGGCGTGATTTCCGTGCTATCCAATATTGCGCCGCAAGTTGCACACGATATTGCCGCGTCGGCACTGAACGGCGATTTTGAAACCAGCCGCAAATTACAACTCGAATATTTGGAACTTTGCAACGCGATGTTTATGGATGTGAATCCCATCCCCGTAAAACAGGCTATGCGTATGATGGGCTTTGATGCAGGTCCTTTGCGTATGCCGCTTTGTGATATGAACGAAGCGAATACCGCCAAATTAGAAGCCGTTATGCGCAAATACGGTCTTGTGAAATAAACAAACTTTCGGGATGTGTAAAGGATGACAAGGATTATTTTAAGCGGTTGCTTCGGGCATATGGGGCAAGTGATTACCGATTGTGTCCGCCGCCGCGAAGATTGTGAAATTGTAGCAGGTGTAGATATCGGCGAAGGTATTGCCGATTACCCTGTTTTCAAAAGTTTTTCGGATGTGACCGTCGACGGCGATGTGATTATTGACTTTTCACACCCTTCTGTGTTGGATGGCCTTTTGGCGTATGCCACAGCGCACAAGTGCGCGGCGGTAGTTGCTACCACAGGGCTTTCCGACGAACAAATTGCAAAATTGAGAGAAGCCGCAAAAGGGATTCCCCTCTTTTTCTCCGCGAATATGTCAATCGGCGTGAGTTTGATTGCGGAATTGGCGGCAAAAGCGGCACGCGTGTTGGAAGGTGCGTTTGATATTGAAATTGTCGAAATGCACCACAATCAAAAAATTGACGCCCCGAGCGGAACGGCTTTGATGTTGGCGGATACCATTTCCGATGCCCTTACGGAGAAGCCGCACTATGAATTTGACCGTCATTCCAAGCGCGCAAAGCGTGACCCGCACGAAATCGGCATTCACGCCGTGCGCGGCGGCACGATTGTCGGCGAACACGAAATCATATTTGCGGGGCTTGACGAGGTCATTAAGATTTCACACTCTGCGCGTTCTAAAAATCTTTTTGCAGTCGGTGCGGTCAATGCCGCGGTTTTCTTGAAAGACAAACCCGCAAAACTGTATTCGATGAAAGATTTGGTTGACAATAAATAACGGAGGTGCGCTTATGAATACCGTACAAAGCATAACCGTTGTAGAGGATGTAACGCTGATTTCTTTACAGGACTCCCCTGCTGATATTTCGCTGATTTCAAACATTTTCGAAATGATTTCGGGTGCCGGTATTGATGTGGATATGATTTCGCAAACCCCACCCCACCGCAATATGCCTGACCTTTCCTTTACCATTTCGGGTGAGGATATGGGCAAGGTTTTGGAGATTTCCGCAAAACTGCGCGAACTAAACCCCGATTTAAAATTGTCTATCAGCAACGGACATTGCAAAATTTCCGTGTTCGGTGAAGGCATGCGCGGTTGCCCGGGCGTTGCCTGCAAAGTGTTTAACGCCATGGCAAATGCGAAGGCAGACATCAGTATGATTACAACTTCCGAAGTGGATATTTCCGTTTTGGTTGCCAAAGCGGATTTGGAAAACACATTGGAAGAACTGCACAAGGTTTTTGGATAATACGAAAAGATAAAAAAGCACCGTTTCTGACCGAACAATCAGAAACGGTGCTTTTGTGTGCGAATTATTCAACTGTGACCTTGTAAAAGACCTTTTTACCCTTTTTAAGGATAATGTGCCCTTTATCGAAATCAGCCGCAGAAACGGTCGACAGCGGGTCTGTGACCTTTTGGTCATCTACCGAAACGCCGCCTTGCTGAATCAAGCGTCTGCCCTCACCGTTGGATTTAATCAAGCCGGCTTTGAGCATTATTTTAATGATTTGCACCTGACCGTCCTCAAAATCGTCTGCCGAGAGTGCCACCGTCGGCATATTGTCGGTATTTGCCGCACCCGAGAACAGCGCACGCGCCGCCTCCTGTGCTTTGGTTGCCTTTTCTTCACCGTGCACAAGTGCCGTTAATTCATACGCCAAAATTTCTTTTGCTTTGTTTAACTCGCTCCCCTGCCAGGATTCCATTTTCTCAATTTCCTCTAACGGCAGGAAAGTAAGCATACGAATGCATTTCAAAACATCGGCATCGTCTACATTGCGCCAATACTGGTAAAAATCGAACGGGGAAGTTTTGTTTTCGTCCAACCACACCGCGCCCGACTGTGTTTTGCCCATCTTTTTACCCTCGGAATTTAAAAGCAAGGTGATGGTCATTGCATAGGCGTCTTTGCCGAGTTTGCGGCGGATAAGTTCCGTGCCGCCGAGCATATTGCTCCATTGGTCATCGCCGCCGAACTGCATATTACAGCCGTATTTCTGGAACAACTCGTAAAAGTCGTAACTTTGCATAATCATATAGTTGAACTCCAAGAAACTTAAGCCCTTTTCCATACGCTGTTTGTAACATTCCGCCGTAAGCATACGGTTCACGCTGAAACAAGCGCCGACTTCGCGCAAAAGTTCAATATAGTTCAAGTTCATCAGCCAATCGGCATTGTTGACCATCAGCGCTTTGCCGTCCGAAAAATCGATAAAACGGCTCATCTGCTTTTTGAAGCAATCGCAGTTGTGCTGAATGGTTTCAGGGGTCAGCATTTGGCGCATATCGCTTCTGCCGGAGGGGTCACCAATCATACCCGTGCCGCCGCCGATTAACGCAATCGGTTTGTTACCCGCCATTTGTAAACGCTTCATTAAGCACAGCGCCATAAAATGCCCGACATGTAAACTGTCTGCCGTGGGGTCAAAGCCGATATAGAAGACTGCTTTTCCGTTGTTGACAAGATCACGGATTTCTTTTTCGTCCGTCACCTGTGCGATTAGGCCTCTTGCCTGTAATTCTTCATAAACACCCATTGTTTATTCCTCCGTAAATAAAAATAAAAAGCCCTCTGTAAAACAGAGGGCGTAAAACTACGCGATACCACCTCATTGCGCTGTATTTTCACAAATACAGCCTTTGCGAGTGACAAACATCACTCTGCGATTAACGCTCGCGCACGGTGGGGCTTACTGAAAGTTCTTCCCCACGGCTCCGAGATGTATTTCCAAAGCATATCGCGCCTGCTTACACCAACCGCAGGCTCTCTTTGCCGAATTTGCAATGTACTTCTTCTCTTCACAGCCGATATGTGGATTATACTTGTTCTTTTGCGGTTTGTCAACCCAAATTTTCGGTTTGTGCGGTTTTTAAGAGTTCCTCTGCATTTTGTAATTGTAGTTCCGTCACGGTAAGTCCGCCCAAAATCCGCGCCAACTCATACTTTCTGCCGACAAAATCCAACGGTGTTACCTCTGTAAAGGTTTGCCCGTCATGTTCCGCTTTTTCAATGCGCATATGGCTGTCGGCAAAGGCGGCAATCTGCGCCAAGTGCGTAACACAAACCACCTGATGCGATTTGGAAAGCGATTTCAGTTTTATGCCGATTTTTTGCGCCGCGCGCCCGCTGACACCCGTGTCGATTTCATCAAATATCAGCGTGCCGATATTGTCTTTTTCCGCAAGAACGCTTTTAATCGCCAACATAATGCGGGATAACTCACCGCCCGAGGCAATTTTCGCAAGCGGTTTCGGTGCTTCTCCGGCATTCGCCGAAAGTAGAAATTCAATATTGTCCATGCCGTTTTCGGTCAAATCACCAATGTTATTTTGGACTGTAAATCGAACCGAGGGCATATCCAAAAAGGAAAGTTCGGCTTCCACATTTGCACAGAACTGCTTTGCCGTGACTTCGCGGATTTTATGTAATTCTTCTGCGCAGGCATAGGCTTTTTGATAGTGTTTCTCCACTTCGGCGGAAAGCAAGGCCTTGCGTTCATCGGACATTTCTATACTTTCACGCTCGGCAATCGCATTTTCCAAATATGTGAGCATTTCTGCTTCACTGTTGCCGTATTTTCTTTGCAAAGAATACAAAGTATCCAGTCGTTCTTCCAGCGTGTTCACCTCTGCGGGGTCAAACGCATCCGAAAACAGTTTGTCGCGTAAATCATCGCATACAGCGGACAGGGTATATGCCGCCTCTTGTGCCTGTTTTTGCAATTCGCTGTATTCTTCGGAAAAAGCGG
Source organism: uncultured Ruminococcus sp. (assembly GCA_946055445.1). Taxonomy (GTDB): domain Bacteria; phylum Bacillota; class Clostridia; order Oscillospirales; family Acutalibacteraceae; genus Fimenecus. Next base: position 10,045 of record CAMGGF010000006.1, read on the forward strand.
AAATATTTTCCAATTGTTTTGTTGCGGAAAATGCGGCAGACACGGCGCCTCCCTGCTCGTCATCCCCGTTTAAATAGGCGTGTGCAGTCTGTAAAGCCGCCGTAATATGTTCGGCATTGCGCAAGACTTCAAGGCGTTCTTCACACTCCGCAATTTCACCGACGCGAATTTCCGCGCTTTCCAATTCTTCAATTTGATAATGCAGTATATCCAATCTCCGCAGTTTTTCGGTTTCGTCGGTAAACAGCGACTCCAACGCGGCTTTGCACTGTGTATATTCGTGAAAAGCGTGAGAAAAAGCCTCTTTTTCCGCGGTGTCGTTCGCCAAACTGTCAATGTAGTCGCAATGGTACTCGGGCGACAAAAGCATTTGATTGTCCGATTGCCCGTGAATATTCACAAGCAAGCGTGCGACCCGTTTCACAGCAGAAACCGTCACGGGAACGCCGTTGATTTTGCATTGATTTCTACCGTCGGAAAACAGACGGCGCTGAATTAAAACAGAACCGTCTTCCTCTTTCGGAATTTCAAGTTCTGCAAGCAGTGTTTCCGTATGTTTATCGGCACCGTAAAAGAGCGCGGAAACAAACGCGCTGTCACAGCCTGTGCGAATTAACTCTCTGGAAGTTCTTTCACCGAGCACTGCGTTAATCGAGTCAATCACAATGGATTTCCCCGCGCCCGTTTCACCGGTCATACAGTTGAGCCCCTCGGTAAAGGAAATCACCGCTTTTTTAATGATTGCAATATTTTCAATTTGCAGTTCACAAAGCATTATACATCACCGTTTAACATGGCTTCAATTTGCGTTTTAAAAACAAGTGCGGCATTTTCATCACGGCAAAGCACAAACAGCGTGTCATCCCCTGCCAAAGTGCCGACCACCTCAGGCATATGCATGGAGTCAATCGCCGCACCTGCCGCATTTGCTGTGCCGGAGTAGCATTTGATTGCGCTCATATTGCCCGCACTGTCCACAGAAATGACAGACTGCGAAAAAATGGCATAAAACTTTCTCGCGTGCTTATTTTGTGATTCGTGATGGCTGACGGTATATTTTGTAGGGCCGTTCTTTGTGGGCGATTTTACAAGTTGTAATTCTTTAATATCGCGAGAAACAGTAGCCTGTGTTATCTGAAATCCGTTTTGCCGAAGCAAATCAAGTAGTTCGTCCTGCGTAGTAATTTCATATTCTTGAATCAATTTTAAAATCAGTTCATGGCGTTTCTTTTTCAACTTTACGCCCTCCTCTGTGACAATTTACTGTTCAACACATCAATGAAAGAATCGTTTTTAATACGAATAAAATCCGCATATAGGTTTGCTTTTTTCACAGTGAGAATACTGCCCGGCAAAATCTGCTCGGACCGCTCGCCGTCGCAGGATATATATATATCCTCGCCGTCTGCGGGAATTTCAACGCAAATTTCGGAATTGCTTTCAAAAATCAGCGACCGTGCAAACAAAGAATGCGTGCAAATCGGCGTAAGTATAATACTTTCGATTTTCGGGTCTACCACAGGCCCGCCCGCAGAAAGAGAATATGCGGTAGAACCCGTCGGCGTGGAAAGAATAATGCCGTCGGAGTAGTAATTGTTTACCAATTTTCCGTCTGCATACACGGCGAGTTGAATCAGTTTGATTTGTTCACCGCGTGCAACCACAACATCGTTCAAACAATACCCGAGGCTTTTCGGCGCGCTGTCTTGCGGACTTTTACAAGTCACTTCAAGCATCATACGCGGGTCAATGGCGTAGTTGCCCGAAATTAAATCCTTTAACAGATGTAATTCGTTTTTTTCGATACCCGCCATAAACGCAAGATTGCCCGCATTTATACCAAGCACGGGCTTTTTATAGGCAACTGCTTTTTTGGCGGCGTGTATCAAAGAGCCATCACCGCCGATGGCAATGACAATATCACATTGCGCCAACAGTTGTTCCGGCGGTAAAAAGCCGTAATTCTGCGGCAACACATTTTGTAAATCGTTCGGAAAATAGAAAGGAACTTGCAGTGTGGAAAGACATTCACAAACCGCTTGCGTCACTTCTAAAGCGCATGAACGCGTTAAGTTAGGCAGTAATGCAATTTTCATAAAAGCACCTACTTTAATGTGTTATGGGACTCTGCAATTAAAGCGGAAATATCCAGTTTTGCAAAAACAGGTTCGGCTTCTTTTTTTATGTGCATCAGGTATTCAATATTGCCCTCGGGTCCTTTTATCGGTGAAAATGACAAATGTAAAACCGAAAAACCTGTCATGAAAGCAAACTGTGTCACCGTTTTCACAACTTCCTCGTGTGTTTCCGGCTCACGCACAACACCTTTTTTTCCGACTTTGTCTTTCCCCGCTTCAAACTGCGGCTTAATCAGGCACACACCCTCGCCGCCGTCACGCAAAAGCGTATAAAGCACGGGTAAAATGATTTTTAAAGAAATAAAGGACACATCTACGCTCGCAAAATCCAATAATCCGTCAATATCCTCTGCGGTCAAATAGCGGAAATTTGTGCGTTCCATATTGACCACGCGCTCGTCTGTACGCAATTTCCAGGCGAGTTGACCGTACCCGACATCCACAGCATACACTTTTTTAGCGCCGTTTTGTAACATACAGTCCGAAAATCCGCCCGTAGAAGCCCCGATATCCATACAAACGCATTCGTTCAAATGGAGATCAAACGCCTTTATGGCTTTATCCAGTTTATAACCGCCACGGCTGACAAACGGCATTTTTTCGCCGCGCACTTCGATTTTATCGATTTCTTTTACCGTAAGCCCTGCTTTGGTCGCTTTTTGGTCATTGACATATACCTGCCCTGCCATAATCAAAGCGCCTGCTTTTGCGCGGCTTTCCGAAAGACCGCGTTCAAACACCGCAACATCCAATCTGATTTTTGTTTCAGCCATTGTTCTTCTCCGTAATTACCGTAAGCATACCGTCCGAATCCAGTTTATATCGTTTCAACTGTGAAGCCACCGAAGCGTGAATTACAAATTCATCGGGAACTGCGGTTAAGGTGTATTCCCCTCTAAATCCGTTTTCCAACAGTAATTCGCCGAACCGTTCCCCGATACCGCCTGCACGAATCCCCTCTTCGAAAAAGAAAATCCGACTTGCCGAACAGGCTTCTTTTACCGCTTCTGTATGCATCGGTATAATGCGGTTTAATTTTAAAACAGCGGTGGTTTGTCCTTGCGCGTTCAGGCTGTCGCAAGCCGAAACAGCCGCAGCAAACACTCTGCCGTAAGTAACAATGATTTGCGAAGCGGTTTTATCGCCGTACCACGAATAATCGGAAAAATCTTCTTCCGTTTCCGGCGGCAAATCCATTTCACTGCCGCGCGGATATCGAACAGCAACCAAACCGTTTTCGTGATAAATCCCCTGAATAAACGCGTGCTTCAATCCTTTATAGGTTGCGGGTGCATACACGGTAATATTCGGAATTCCGTTTAAAAACGCCGTATCTAAAATCCCTTGATGCGAAACGCCGTCTTCCCCGACAAACCCTGCGCGGTCAATTGCCAAAACCATATGCAAGCCTTGCAGTGCGCCGTCGTGTACCAACTGGTCAAACCCGCGCTGTAAAAAAGAAGAATATACGGCAAAAATCGGAATCATTCCCCCGCGCGCAAGTCCTGAGGAAAATGTAATTGCGTGCTCTTCGGCAATGCCGACATCAAAAAATCGCGTCGGATATATTTTTCGGAAGTCTTCCAGTCCTGTGCCCAAAGACATAGCGGCGGTTATCGCACAAATACGCTTGTCCTTTGCGGCAATTTCGCAAAGAAAATCGCCGAACACGGCAGAGAAGTTTGCACCCGACATCAACGGTTCGCCCGTATCCACATTAAACTTGGAAATTCCGTGGAATTCGCTCGGTGCTTTTTCGGCAAAATTGTAGCCTTTGCCCTTGATGGTGTTAATGTGCAGTAAAACAGGTGCATTTACCATTTTTGCACCTTCAAGCGCCTCAGACAGTTGTGCGATATTATGCCCGTCAATCGGCCCCATATAGCGAAAACCGAGATCCTCAAAAAATGTACTTTTGTAAATCGCATTTTTTATGCGGGTTTTCAATTTGAAAATCTGCGCGGAAAGGTTTTTGCCGAAAAAAGGTATTTTATTAATAACCTTTTCGGTGCGTGCTTTCATACGGAAATATCCGGGTTTTGAGCGAAGTACCGCCAAATACCGTGCTACCGAACCGACATTTTTGGAAATCGACATTTCGTTGTCGTTTAAAATAACAATCAAGCGTTTTCCGGATCTGCCTGCGTTGTTCAGCGCTTCGTAAGCAAGACCGCCTGTCAGCGCACCGTCGCCGATGACCGCAACGGTAGTATGTTTATCCCCCGCCAATTCCTTGGCGGTTGCAACGCCGAGTGCCGCAGAAATAGAGGTGCTGGAATGGCCGCTGTAAAAAGGATCATGCGCACTTTCGCGCGGGCAGGAAAAGCCGGAAAGCCCGCCTTCTTTGCGTATCGTGGAGAAATCCTTATATCTGCCGGTCAACAGTTTGTGGGTATAGACCTGATGCCCAACATCCCAAACAATTGTATCTTTCGGGGAGTCAAAAACGCGATGTAAGGCGATGGACAGTTCCACCACGCCCAAATTAGACGCTAAATGGCCTCCGTTTTGCGAAACGGTATCCATTAAAACCGCGCGCACTTCTTCCGCCAAAGCATCGAGTTCCTGTTCGGGTATTGCTTTTACATCGGCGGGCGACTCTATTTTATCCAAATACTGCATACAAAGTACAACTCCAAAAATCCGTTATTTGTTGCGTACGGCAAGCGCTTTTGCAAATTCAGCCAAAAAATCTGACGAATTCGGCATTTTTTCGAGCGCCGAGACGGCTTCTGCCGTTAAATTATTTGCGAGTTGACGGCATTTTTCAAGACCGAGCAGTTTCACAAATGTGCTTTTTTCGTTCTTTTCATCACTGCCGACAGGCTTGCCGAGCGTTTCGGTGTCTGCGGTAACATCCAAAACATCGTCAATGATTTGAAATGCAAAGCCGATGTTTTCTGCATAAAGTTCCGCGGCGGACAAAACAGCAGGATCCGTAACGCCTGCGGCAATACAACCGAGCAAAGCGGCGGCTTTGATTAAAGCGCCGGTTTTCAGTTTATCAATACAGTGTAAAGTTTCAAAATCGACTTGCTTTTCTTCCGACAGCAAATCAATCACTTGACCGCCAATCATACCGGCATAGCCTGCGAGATTGCTCAAAACACCGACAGCGCGAACAATGTCGGCAGATTTCACATTTTCCGCTTTGGCGAGCGTTTCAAATGCCAATGTCAACAAACCGTCGCCTGCAAGCAGTGCGTTGGCTTCCCCAAACTGCTTATGACAAGAGGGTTTCCCGCGACGCAAATCGTCATCGTCCATACACGGCAAATCGTCATGAATCAATGAATATGTGTGAATCATTTCGACCGCACAGGCAAACGGCAAGGCGTCATACACATTGCCGCCGCACACTTCGCAAAAAGCAAGCGTGAGCATCGGGCGAACGCGTTTACCGCCGTTTTTCAGGCTGTAAAGCATGGCTTCCCGAATTACACCCTGCCCGTCCGGCACAGTATACACATAGTTTTCAAGTGCATCTTCAATGGTTTGCAAGTATTTTTTCTGAAAGTCTAACATAAGTTTACTCCGTTTGTTCTGTTGCCTGCGCAAGCGTCGTTATTTTTTGTTCGGCAGTATCTAACGCCTTGCTGCAAAAAGCGGCAAGTTTTGCGCCCTCTTCAAACAGTTTTAAGGATTCATCCAAAGTGGCGTCGCCGTTTTCTAACTTGGCAACAATTTGTTCTAATTTATGCATAGCCTCTTCATAAGTGTGCGTTTTCATAAAATCTCCTTTACCGTACAAACGGCTTTTCCGTTTTGGAACTGAATATTTACATTATCGTTTACGGAAATCTGCTCGGTTGAAGTGATGACCGTGCCGTCCGTCTGCATTGTGACACTGTACCCGCGCGCAAGCACAGCCAACGGACTTAACGCTTGCAGTTTCGCGGCGTTTTCCTGTAATCGCATGCGCGCGCGATGCAGAATATCGTTTTCAAAATGCGCAAACTGCGTTGTTTGGGCAAGTAAATGCATTCGTTTTGTATCGAAAAATGTTTGTGGATTTGCCAAAGCGGATTTTTGCAGTAAACGCTCGAATTGTAACCGCCGTTCACGCACACCGGTCGTTACGCTTTGCTGTAATCTGTAAAGCATACCGTACAGTTCTGCGCGTAATTCCGTTTGGTCGGGAACAGCCAATTCCGCCGCCGCCGAAGGCGTAGGCGCACGAAGATCCGCTACAAAATCGCAAATGGTAAAATCGGTTTCATGCCCGACAGCAGAAATTACAGGAATTTTGGAACGGTAAACGGCATATGCCAACCGTTCATCGTTAAACGCCCACAAATCCTCGGCAGAACCGCCGCCGCGTCCGATAATGATAACATCTATATTGTGCAGCGTATTTAAAGTATCCAACGCCTCTACCATCTGTGCAGGCGCACCGTCACCCTGTACCAAAACAGGAGCCAAAACAACTTCCGCATACGGGAAACGCCGACCGAGAATTTGCAGAATGTCCTGCACTGCCGCGCCCGTTTCGGAAGTAATCACACCGATACGCTTCGGGTAACGCGGAATCGGTTTTTTATGTGCCGCTTCAAACAATCCTTCTTGTTCGAGTCGCTCTTTTAATTGCTCAAATGCAAGATTTAATGCTCCTACGCCGTCCGGTTGCATATCGTCTGCAAAGACCTGATAAGAGCCCGCGGCTTCATACAAGGAAACTCTGCCGCGTACAATCACTTTTAACCCGTTTTCAGGTCGAAATTTGAGTTTGATCGCATTTTGGCGAAACATTACGGCTTTAATTTGCGCATTTTCATCTTTCAAAGAGAAATAATAATGTCCCGTTTTATAATGGTCTGTAAAATTGGAAATCTCGCCGACCAAGAACACATTATAAAGGTTTTCGTCAGCATCCATACGCGATTTTACATATCGATTTAATTGGGAAACAGACAAAACCAAAGGTGCGTTATACATCATAGCACAATTCCTTTTTCCTGTAAGGCGGTCAAAACGGCAATGCCCGCCGCATTATCCGCCGAAAATGCGGGTTCGGCAAAATAAGCACCGTACCGCGCAGTTAATTCACGCTTCAACATTGCATTGGACGCGACACCGCCCGAAAACAAAATCGGTAAATTGCCGTATTTTGCAATCAGTGCATCTGCCATACCGACAAGCGCCGACAAAACACCGCACATACAGTATTTTGCAACATTTTCGGGGCTCTCTCCTTTTTCATACAAATTGCGGCACTGATTTTCGAGCCCCGACAGGCAACAATCCATATCCTTCATCGTTGGTTTTAAACGATACTGTGCATTGCTTTCATCCGAAAGTTTTTCCAACGCCGCACCGCACGGGAACGGCAACCCCAGCATCACACCGACACGGTCAATCAACTGCCCCGCTTTTAAATCCAATGAGCAGGCTATGCGTTTGCAGGTGAGAATATGCGCTTCGCTCGGTGTCACAAGCAAGGCTTCCGTTGTACCGCCCGAAATATGAAACGCAAGGAATTTTTCTTTTAACAGCGGCAGTTGCTCTGCGGAATACAGCGCGGCGGCAATGTGCCCTTCCTGGTGCGAAAAAGTATGTAACGGCAGATTTTGCACGGCTGACACCGAAACCGCAACCGACTTCCCGACCAAAAAGCAAGGCATATAGGAGCCTTCTTCCCGCCGCGGAAACAGAGATACGCCCACCGCGTCAATGCAAGACGCATCGCTGTCGGAAAATAAATCCGAAACCACTTGCGGCAGTTGCACAGTATGATGAAACACCGTATCGCTTTGCCGAAGTCCCTTTTCACCGGGCTTTACAGGTAACAGTTTTTTCTTTTGCCAAACCGTATTGCTCTCTGTATCAAACAACGCGGCAGAAGTGGTATAGTTGCTTGTATCAATCCCCAGACACAACATACAAATCACCACTCCGAATATATGCGCCTAAAATGCCGTTGATAAATGCGGCGTCATCACTTGTTGCGTATTTTTTCGCAAGTTCAACCGCTTCATTTGCTGAAACGCCGTAAGGCACAGCGTCCACAAACCGTATTTCGCAAATGGCGAGTCGCAAAACCGAAAGTGTGACTTTGGAAAGTCTTTTCTTTTTCCAACCGATCGCATATTTTTCAATCACAGCGTCGATTTCATCAAGTTTCTCGTAAGTTTGTTTGAACAAAGCGGTCGAGAAAACCGTCGGCTCCAAAAGCCGTGCTTCAACGGCATACGCAATGATGTCATCGCAGTCGGTGTCCATATTAAATGCTTTCTCAAAAATCAAAAAAAACGCCTGTTCTCTTTCTTCGGTTCTTGTCATTTGATATCCTCCATAAAAGCCAAATAAGCCCTCCGCAAAAAACGCGGAGAGCCTGTGAATTTAGGAATCTGCCTTCACTTCATTAGGTGCGTCAAAATCAATGCCCTGCACAACGATGTTCACTTTGGAAACAACCTTACCGGTCATACTTTGCACGGCGTTTTTCACACTTCGCTGTATCGCCATACTGACCGATTGCAGATTCACACCGTTTTTCACGCGAATATGCACTTGAATTTTCACATCATTGTCCTGCGCAAAAACTTTTACGGCTTTTAAAACATCGGTTCCGTCCGTGCTGCAATTTGCAGTTTTCGTCGCAAACCCGCTGAAACCTTCAATATCTTTTGCGGCATTCGCTGCGATTGACGCAATTACATCATTCGAAATGAAAATTCCGCCGTTTTCGGCAGTTCTCTCGTTTGTATGCATAGGGAAAACCTACCTTTCTTTTCCCTATTATACCACAAACTGAAAAATACACAACTATTTTACTTCAACTAATGTAATTTTTTCTGCGGAAATTTCTGTTTTGTTCACAATTATTTCCTTTATTTGGATTGCAAGTTGGTCATTGAGTGTGCCTTTTTCCAAAATCACTTCGGCCGTATCCCCCAAAGTTACCAAACAGTTTCCGCCGCTTTTTGCCGTAATCAGACTTTCGATATCTGCTTCCAGTTTTATGTTTTCGGACAATTCTTTTAATTTTTCACGCGCTTCCTGTTTGCTGTTTTCGTCAGCATCGGCAGTGTCTAACACCGAGTGCAATGCCGCCTGCGCATCGGCGTTTGCCTGCTGGCGG
>CAMGGF010000007.1 GCA_946055445.1 uncultured Ruminococcus sp.
AAGACCGTTCCCTACGCGTTGTCATTCTGAGCCGATAGGCGAAGAATCTCGTTTTCGATACATTTTTTTGAGATCCTTCGCTACGCTCAGGATGACAAATAAAAATTTATCATTTCGAGGAAACCAGGGATAAAAAAAATCGGTAAGGTGGTTACCTTACCGATTTTATGGATTTATATTCTTATAATGTATACATCTCGCCGTTGATACACACGCGGTTTCTGCCCTCGTTTTTTGCGCGGTACAAATTTTCGTCTGCGGTTTTTAAATGCAAATGCAAGGACTCGTCAAACTGTGTTTGCACCGTCACCGCACCGATGGATACCGTGACGAACTTGTTGAATGCCGGATTGCCTGATTTTAAGCCCATTTTGGCAATGGATTTTTGCAGGTGCAGTAAATTTTCCGCAGAACGCTTTGCGTCTTCTCCGACGAACACAATTAAGAATTCCTCGCCGCCGTATCGGCAAACAATATCGGTTTTGCGGCGGTAGTTTTCGGCGATACAGCCCGCTACCAACTGCAAACAGCGGTCGCCCTGTTCGTGCCCGTAGGTGTCGTTGTAACTTTTGAAATAGTCAATATCCAAAATCGCCACAGTCAAAGGCTCTTTCACGCGGGCAGTGTAATCCAAAAGAATGTCCACGCGTTTTTGCATACCGCGCCGATTTAAAAGTTTTGTCAATTCGTCATACTCCGCGATTTGCGCCAGCCGTTCCACGGCGATGTGGTTTGCCATATAATCGGAATATTTCACATAAGACGCCAGCACGCAGAACACCGTAACGCCGAAAACGAATGCAATCGAAACAAACGGCATATTGACCGACAGCATAATAAATACCTGCGCGGCAAAAGAAATCAAAAAATACGGTATGGAAAACGCCGGACGGAATACCGGCAGAAGCGACAGCATCAAGACATAAATCATATACTGTAAAAATGTGCCCGTGTCGCGCGCTTCTATATAACTGCAAATGATTAAACTGACCGTGTAAAGCGCCCAAAACAGCCACGCGGACACCCGTTCGGTTTTCTCCGTCGCGCCGCCGCGCGAAAGTTCCCGATTCATATAGACCAAAATCAGTATCGCGGTGAAAAAAATAACCGTAAACACAGAAACATAAACCGCTTTTAAAGAGGCGTTGCTACTGCCGAACAGATGGTACAGCATACCGCACAGTTCAATCAATACAAGCAGCAAAGAGGCGGGTATGAGTTTTAAATAATTCCGACGCATACGGTGTTCGTCCACCTTTTTATGTACGATGTCGGTTTTTGCCGCTTTCAATTCGGCAGAGACATTCATTTTTCTCAAAAAGTCACGCCCAATTTGTTGCAATTCCAAAAAAATGTATTTCATTCCCACACCTTCTTTCTCTTCTGCTTTTATTATACACGAATTCTGTCAAAGAAAAAAGTGAATATTCCGTAACACCGCGCGCGGTTTTTCATACTATGTAATGAAGTTTTAAGGTGGGGTTACCCGCACCTTAACCTTTTAGTTTACTTATAGGAGGAGTATGTATGTCAGAAAATAAAGGCTGTTGTCAGCCTGACAAACTTCCCAAAATCCGCGAAGCGGTTTGCATTGATACCAACCGCGTGTACGATTCCTGCGCCGACAAGGATTGCCTTGCCGATTTGCGCGTCTATTTTCCGCCGCAGTGTCAGGAAATCATTGAGCATGCCACAAATGTGCGCTGTCGGGGAACGGAAATCCTGAATGTGTTTATGGATGTGGAAAAAGTGCCGTTTAACCGCGGCTGTTATTCGGTAGATATTACCTTTTTCTTTAAAGTGACCGTAGAAGCATTTTCGGCAGTGCCCGGCGCGCCCGTCACACTTTGCGGTTTCTCCACCTTCTCGAAGAAATGCATTTTGTACGGCAGTGACGGCAATGTGCGGGTGTATTCGTCCGAATACCGCGCCGACGGCGACGATAACCAACTCATTCCGACCAACACAAATCCGCGCGCCAAAATTCAGGTTGCAGACCCGATTTGCCTGGACGCAAAACTCTGCCGCCCGTGCGATTGCTGTAACAGCCTTTCCGACAGTTGTATGCCCATTCCGCGTTGCGTGCGCCGCGCATTTTCGGAAGATTTCCCCGAGGACCTCGGCACATCTATGCGCGAAAACAAGGTTGTGGCGGTTACCATCGGTATTTTCACGATTATCCAATTAGAGCGCGATGTGCAAATGCTCATTCCCGCTTACGATTTCTGCATTCCGCAAAAAGAATGCAGTTGCGATACCGATGACCCGTGCGAAACCTTCCGCAAAATTCAGTTCCCCGTGGACGCTTTCTTCCCTCCGCATGACCAAAAAAACAGTTGCTGTAAAACCGCAGAGCCGTTCTGCACTTGCTGTGGAGATTAAATCGTAAATAACCATACCGTTCGCCTTTGTACGCGGACAATGCACGAATAACTTGCAAAGAACGGTCCTGACCGTTCCGAATCCGACACAGGAAAACAGCCGTAAATTGGGGACTGTCCCTTTTTTACGGCTGTGTATTTTGTATGTTTTGTGCGGCGGCTTTATAGTCGTCATATGTCAGAAAAGTGTTTATCATTTTCAACATCGCGTTGGCGGAAAGCCGCTCGGGCAAATCGAGCGCTTTTAACAGCATTTTGCGGCGCGCGGCGCTGTCCGCCTGCCCCGAAAATCCATCCTCAAACAAGTCGGTTTTGGTGACCTGTCGCCGCAGTGGGTTTTGTGCGTCGGTTTGCTGACACAAAACGCCTGCTTTTTCGAGCGCTTCCACAATGCGCCCGGTTTCCATCCCTTCCACGCCGAGTTTTCCCTCTTTGGACGGCGCGGTTTTGCGTTTTTCTTTGCCGAAAATATCGGGAATATACACATTTGTAATCTGTTGCGGGGGTACAATGCCGCCCAAAAAGCCGCGAATGACAAACCCTGCCGAATCGCTGTCGGTCAGCACCACAATGCCGCGCTCGCGCGCCAAACGGCGAATCAGCCGCTGTTTTTCCTTGTCTTTGAATACGCCGAAACCGTCTGTGGTCAGTATGACGGCGTCTAAAATATTTTCCAGTTTGATTTTATCGTATTTGCCCTCAACAATGACGGCTTGTTTTAAGGTTATCATCGTTATCTCGCTTTCGCGCCTGAAAGTTGTACGAGCAACCGTTCCAATACGGTTTGTGGGTTTAGCAGGCCGGATTTCAAAGATGCGTCTGCCGCATGCAACGCGTCCAGGCAACCGCGCAGTTGCGGAATATCCAATTTGGCGGCGTCCCGCGCGGCATTGCGCAGGCGAAATTCCTTGCCTTTGTAGTCAAAATACTGTGCGGGGGCTTCGGCTTTTTCGCCCGCCGCCAGTGCCAACTTTACGCGGTACATATCCACATACGCGCTCGCCAGCGTCCCGAGAATTAACTCGGGCTTTTCCTTTTCGCGCAGAAGTTTCTGCAATATTTCAAGAGCGCGTGCACAGTTCCCCGAAGTCAGCGCCCGCGACAAATCAAAAATATTTGCCTCCAACGATTTTGTGGCAACCGCATCAATATCCGCACGGGTGATTTCGCCCGTCTGCTTATAGTTGCACAGTTTTTCCAATTCGCCGAGCAGTAAACTCAAATCGTTGCCGACGGTTTCCGAAAAATAGGCGGCATTCTCGCGTGAAAGTGTGCAACCGCGTTTTTGCGCACCGCCCATTAACAGTTTGCAAAGCGAGGTGCGGTCTAATTTATCCAGACAAACCGTTACCCCCGCTTTGTTGATTGCTGTAATCACGCCGCGCCATTTTGCATTTTTTTTCGGATTGATTTCGGCGGTGTCTTGCCAAAAAAGCAATACGGTGCTTTCGGGCGGGTCGGCAAGGTAGGCGTCAAGCGCCGTTTTGTCCTCGGCGGGCAACGCGTCCAACGGGTAATCATGCGCGACAATGCACATACTGCCCCCGAATGCGGGCAAAGTTTGCGCGGCCTCCAAAACTTCCGAAAGCGGTGCGCCGTCAGCGAAATCATATTTTTTGAGGTTAAAGCCTTCCATACCGGGTGTAACGCATTTTTTCGGTAACAACTCGGCATAGTATTGTTTCAAATAGCCTTCGTTGCCGTACAGTAAGCAAACACACGGGAAATCCCCGGCTTTGATTTGCTGTTTCAATTCCGTTTCCGTCAGCGCGGGCATATCAGCCCCTCCTTGTAATTTGAAATGTGCCGTTTTCTTCGGCGCAAAGAGAAATATTTCCGTTTTCAGCGGTGGTGCAAACCGTCATCGGGCTGAGCGCCGCCGCAAAATCCGCCGCAGAGGGTGTGTCGGTACTCATCACCGTCAGCGAAAAGTCTGCGGGATGTATGTTTTTCGGTAAAACCGCCGTGCAAACGAGCACATCGGCGCAGTCTCCGTGAAAATCATTTGTATCGCAAAACGAAATCAGCGCGCAAAAATCGCCGTATAGGATTTTGGCATACGCATAGGCACCGCTTTGCTGGATGCATACCGTCAGTTTTCCGTCGGCAAAGGGGACAACGGACTTTTGAATGCGGCAAAGCGTTTCCCCGACAGCAACGGTTTCCGATTTGAGCGTTTCGCTGTAATACACCGTTCCCACAGGGAACTGCCGTGCAACAGAAAATCCCGTTTCGGCGTCTGCTTCGCTTTGGCACGGTAAAAACAGCGCGTCTAAATGTGTAACACCGTATAAAGACAGTATAGCACAAATTTCGGATTCTGCAAAGAGGTTCCCGCCGCTGCACAGCAAAACAGTTTGCCCTTCGGTGCGCAAAATGACTGCTGTGCCATTACCGACATTGCAGGCGGTGAGTTGCAAACGGGATTCCCGTACAAAATAGACCGTAAAATTACAAACCAAAAAGAGGATTGCCGCGCCCATTGCACCCGCGCGCAACAGGCGTTTTTTCGGCGCGCGCAGACACAGCATCACCGCACAGCCGATAAACAAAAACGCCAGCAGGATTTTTGCATAGTTGGAGTCCACAGGCAACAGCGCGTTGCAGTTCTTTGCAAACCACGCCGTTACAAGCAATACCCATTTTGCCGCATTTTCTGCGAGAAAAAACAGAATTTTGCCAAGTACGGGCAACTGCAAAAGCACAGTCAGCGCGCCGAGCGTTCCAAAGACCATGGCGGCACTGCCGACGGTCAGGCAAAGGAAGTTCGCAGGAACACAAACTACAGAAACCGTGCCGAACGCCCACATTTGCACAGGCAGGGTAAACACAGATGCGCAAACTGTGACGGCAATCACGGAAAATACCGCTTGCAGCACCGCGCGCAGGCGGTCGTTTTGTATCGGCCGAATTTTTCGCGCAAAGGCGGTTTCCGCTTTTTCGGAAAACAGCAAAATACCTGCCGCGGCAAAAACCGACAGCAACAGGGACAAATCCCGCGCGGCAAAGGGGTTGACGGTCAGCATACAAAACAGCGCAAGTCCGATGCTGTTCAAGGATTCTGCCTCGCGGCGAAAGAGGTCGGCGGCAAATACCGTGCCCGCCATAATCGCCGCACGCCAAACCGACGGTGCGCCGCCTGTGAGTACGGCAAAAAAGAGCACAAATCCAAGGCTTACCGCCGCACGGGCTTTGCGGCGGATATGAAACGCGCGCAAAACCGCAGACAGCACAAGCGTCCAAGTGGTCAAATGTAAGCCCGATACCGCCAGCAAATGCGAAATGCCTGCCGCACGGAAATCGTTTTTGACACGGTTGGAGAGCGCGCCTCGAAATCCCATAGACATTGCCGCAAGCACGCCGCCTGCATCGCCCGAAACGGATTCGAAGATTTTGCGACAAAGGGCGGCGCGAAAGGTCAAAATATAAGAAAATAAATCGGTTTGCGTTTGTGCGGCGGTGTGCAGTTCCCCCGATGCATACGCCCCGCAGACAATCCCTTTGGCGCGGTAGTAGGCGGCAACTGCCGTGTTTTCCCCGTTTTTACCGAGCAAAAACGGCTTTACGGTCAAATACAGAGTGTCATGTGCCGAAAAATCCTGCGGTGTATTGGACACCAACCGCAGTTTGCATTGCACAGGCTTGCCGTTCACGCTGTGCACGCGCAAAACGGCATAATACCGTCCGTTTTCATTGTACGGCAAATCGGCAAGCGAGGCGGAAATTTGGATTTCCCCTTGTTCCGTTTCAAAAAACGATGCCCGCTGTTTTTCTAAGCGCGCATCGGCGCAAACAAGCAAAATCAGCGCGCACGCCGCGGCCGCAAGTGCAGTCGGCAGGGTGCGATTTTGCCGTGTTTTACGAATGCATAAAGAAAGCACAAAAGCGATAAGCACAACAAAAATTGCCGCGCTTATCGCCTGCTTATTGTCTGTTATGCTTGCCGCAAAAAGCGTAAAAAGCATAGAAAAGCCGATGACGCAAAACGGGCGCGTCACTGGTTACACCAACCGTTCACCGAGATTGCCGCCCGAAAGCACATGGAAATGCAAGTGCAGTACCGTTTGCCCTGCGCCCGCGCCGCAGTTGTTGATGATGCGGTAACTTGCAAGCCCCAAATCTTTGCAGATTTTGGGAATGACTGTGAAAATGTGGGCAATCACCGCCGCATTTTCCGCAGTGATTTCATTTGCACTTGCCAAATGCGCTTTGGGCACGACTAAAAAGTGTGTGTCCGATTGCGGATTGATGTCATAAAAAGCGAAGCAGTGTTCGTCCTCATAGACTTTTTTTGAAGGGATTTCTCCCGCAATGATTTTACAAAAAATACAATCCATAACTTGTCACCTTATTTCAGCATATCGCGTAAAATCTCATCGGTACGCATCAGCGCGTCATCTACCTTGGAAATGTCCTTGCCGCCCGCCATAGCCATATCGGGCTTACCGCCGCCGTTGCCGCCTGCAATTTTGGCAACCTCACGAACAATGTTCCCCGCGTGTGCACCTTTGGCGATTGCGTCTTTGCCGCAGGCACAGGCAAAGGAAACCGTGCCTTTTTCGGCGTTTGTGCCCGCAATCACCGCCACGGTGTTGGGCGCGGAATCTCTTGCGGTTTCCGCCATGGAACGAAGCGCATCTGCGCCCTCTTCGCCGGCGTAATAGACAATCAACTGCACGCCGTTCACATCAACGGCACCCGCCATAAGCCCCGCAGTTTTCATACTGTTGATTTCGCTCTGCAATTTTTGCAGTTCGCGGTCTTTTTCTTTTAATTCAGCCGCAAGTGCTGTTGCACGGCGAACCAAATCCTGTGGATTCGCCACTTTTAACGCTGTGGCGGCATCGCTGATTAAAGCGGTGTTTTTATCCATATACTTCAAAACGTTTTTGCCGGTTACAGCCTGAATTCTTCTGACGCCTGCCGCAACGGAGGATTCGGAAACAATCTTGAAAAGACCGATTTTACCGGTGTTGTCCACATGTGTACCGCCGCAAAGTTCGGTGGAGAAATCGCCCGCCTTCACGACGCGTACAATATCGCCGTATTTTTCACCGAAAAGCGCCATAGCGCCCATAGCCTTGGCCTCATCAATCGGCATTTCTTTGATAAGCATTTCGGTTGCACGAAGGATTTCTTCGTTGACAAGGTCTTCTGTTTTCTTTAATTCCGCACCGGTCATAGCGGTGAAATGCGTAAAGTCGAAACGCACCTCGTTCGCATCCACGAGTTGACCTGCCTGTTCAACATGCGTGCCGAGAACAGAACGCAAAGCCGCTTGCAGAAGATGTGCAGAAGTATGATTGCGCATAATTGCTTTTCGGCTTTCTTCGTCATACACCGTCACAACCGCGTCACCGACTTTCACGGCGTCACCTACGAGTGTGCCGTGGTGCAGAATGACACCGTCAGCGTCCTTTGTTGTGTTTGAGACTTCAAAAGTGCTTTCACCGATGGTAATCACACCCGTGTCACCGACTTGTCCGCCGCTTTCGGCATAGAAAGAAGTTTTATCGAGGACAAGAATGGCATCGCCCGCATCAACAAACTCTTTTCTTTCCCCGTCGCTGATCAGTGCCACAATCGTCGCGTTTGTGTTGTTTTCCGTGTACCCTGTAAATTCGGTTTTTGCAATATCTTTTAAGGATACGCCGTTGTTTCTCCAATCGGTATCCGCACCGTCGCGCTTGACGGATTTTGCTTTCATTCTCGCTTCTTCGACAAGTGCTTTGAATTTTTCTTCGTCAACGGTCATATTGTTTTCACTGACGATTTCTTTGGTTAAATCAATCGGGAACCCAAATGTATCCTGGAGTTTAAATGCGTCTTCTCCGGAGAGCACACCGTCTTTTGCATTCGCCATCATTTCGTTGAGAAGACCTAAACCGCTGTCGATTGTCTTGTAGAAACTTTCCTCTTCCATCGCGATAACTTTCTTGATATAATCCCGCTTTTCAACAAGATTCGGATATGCGGTTGCATTTTCTTTGATAACGGTTTCGCAAACTTCCGAAAGGAACGGCTGATCAATGCCGATCAGTCTTCCGTGACGCGCCGCACGGCGAAGCAGACGGCGAAGCACATAGCCTCTGCCGCTGTTTGACGGAAGCACGCCGTCCGAAACCATAAAGGTGGTACTGCGGATATGGTCGGTAATCACGCGCAGGGAAATATCCGCCTTGGCGTTCTTATGATATTCAATACCGGCAATATCCATGATATGCTTCATGATATTCTGCACGGTATCCACCTCAAAAAGGTTATCCACATCCTGCATAACACAGGCAAGGCGTTCGAGCCCCATACCCGTATCAATATTCGGATGGGAAAGGCGGGTGTAGTTATTGTTGCCGTCATTTTCAAACTGTGTAAACACAAGGTTCCAAACCTCGATAAATCTGTCACAGTCGCAACCGACCTTACAGTCGGGACTGCCACAGCCTTTGTCGGGGCCGCGGTCAAAATAGATTTCCGAACACGGGCCGCAAGGACCTGCGCCGTGTTCCCAGAAGTTATCTTCCTTGCCGAAACGAACCATGTGCGACGGGTCAACGCCGACTTCTTTTGTCCAGATATCATAGGCTTCGTCATCTTCCTGATACACGCTAACATACAGCAGTTCTTCCGGGATTTCAAGCACTTTTGTGAAGAATTCCCAAGCCCAGGCGGTTGCCTCATGTTTGAAATAATCACCGAATGAGAAGTTGCCGAGCATTTCAAAATAGGTGCCGTGGCGAGCCGTTTTGCCGACATTTTCAATGTCGGGTGTGCGAATGCACTTTTGGCAGGTGGTGACGCGCTTCCTCGGCGGTGTGACTTCCCCTGTGAAGTATTTTTTCATGGGTGTCATACCCGCGTTAATCAGCAGAATACTTTTGTCGCCCTGCGGCACGAGAGAAAAACTCGGCAGGCGCAAATGCCCTTTGCTTTCAAAGAAACTTAAATATTTTTCCCGTAATTCATTCAGTCCTGTCCATTCCATTGTTTTAAGACTCCTTAACCTTCGGAAAATGCGAAAAAGTAACACTTTCCTTTATAATGAAAAGATTATACCTTTACGCGTGTACCTTGTCAACTCAAAATCTCGGGAAAATGCTTGTTTTATTTTGTAAATTCCGCTATAATGTAAATCGGTTTGATTTTTATGCAATTACGGGGGGCAAAGTGATGACACTGCAACGGCTTCTGCAAAAACAAAAGTCCAATTTGCTTTTGCTCGGTTTTGTCATTTTGTCCGTTTCGGTACTTGTGGGTATGCTGTTTTTCGGGAACCGTTCTTTGGAAAACGACAATATTCGCCAAACCGCGCAAACCTTTGATTTCAGCGAAGCGCGTCCGCTAAACGAAACCCATCACTATTATTTGCGCGGTGACTGGGAGTTTTATTACGGGTGTTTGCTGACGCAAACCGCCGACGCGCCCACGCCTGATGCAACCATTGCGGTGCCGAGTTCTTGGGCGGGCAGTCCGGCGCATTCTATGCCGTATGACAACGGCGGCTATGCTTCGTACCGCTGTTATGTGCAGGGATTGCAGTACAAGAAACCGCTGAAAATCACCGTGCCGAATTTGGCGTGTGCATACCGCATTTATGTAGACCGTGTTTTGGTTGCGGAAAGCGGCGTTGTCTCCGAAACACGCGGCGAAACGCAAACTTCCGCCGCCGCGCACCACGAAAAGGTGTATTTAGACGAAGGCACCCACGAAATCATCATTGAAGTGTCGGCAGACGCTTTTTCGGGGCTGTATTTGACGCCGATAGTGGCTGATTATGCATTTGAAACCGCCTATGCAAACGGCTTTCTCGGTTTGCGCTTTGCGCTGATCGGCATTATTCTGTATGCTGCGGCGGTTTTGGCAATTCTCAGTTTGTATTCGAAAACGCGGTATTTTTCGCCGTGGCTGACGGTGATGTTTGTGGCGCTTGCGTTGCGTATGCTCATTTCCACCGAGGGGTATGCGATTGCACAACCGCTGTTCGGCAATTTGAGTTACGAAAAAATATTTATGTTCTCGTTTGCGAGCACATTTATTATTAAACTGATTGCCGTCATTTATTTCCGTGACGAATTAAAACTGCAAGTCAGTTTGCCGTCCATGGCGCTGTTGAGCGTATCGTTTTTACTGGCGGTTATCAGTATGGATTTTATGCCGCACGCGGTATATACCAATTACTACTTTTTGGTTTGGCAGTTGTTTTCCACCGTGGCGGACTTGTATGTGGTCAACAAACTTTGTCAAAGTTTGGCAAAAGGCGAAAAAAATGCCGGGCTTTTGTGCCTTTCCTATCTGTTTTTGTTCGTCGGCATTACCGTGGACGCTTTGTATACCTGCGGTATGATGCCGTTCCGCTGTTCTTCGTTTATGCCGGTGGCGTTTGCGCTGTTTGCGTTGTTTATCACCATTATCCACGCCAAAAATGCCGCGGATATTTATAAAAGAGCACAACAGGCAAAAGACTTGGAACGGGAATTGGAAAAAGCCAATATGGCGGTGATGATTTCGCAAATTCAGCCGCATTTTCTGTATAATGCGCTGAACACCATTAAATCTTTGATACGCCGCGACCCGAAAACAGCCGAGCAGGCGGTGATTGATTTTTCCTATTATTTGCGCGGCAATATGGACAGTTTACAGCAAACCGAGCCGATTCCGTTCCGCACGGAATTACAGCATATTCAGTATTACTGCAAGATTGAACTGCTGCGGTTTTCGGACAAACTGCGCATCGAATACGAGATTGAAGAGGACAATTTCACCGTACCCACATTGAGTATTCAGCCGCTTGTGGAAAATGCGATTAAACACGGTGTAACCAAGCGCCCCGAGGGCGGTACCGTGAAACTTTCCACGCGCAAAGACGGCGCGTATTACATTGTGACGGTGTCGGATGACGGCGTCGGGTTTGACACAGATGCCGTGCCGAATGCAGACGGGCGTACCCATGTGGGGCTTTCCAATATTCGGTATCGGTTTGAAAATATGATGCAAGGGAAGGTGACCGTGGAAAGCACGCCGGGGAGCGGCACAACGGTTACCGTGTATATTCCCGTTTCAGCAAATACAAAAGGAGAAGGATAAACGATGAGAGTAATTTCCGTAGATGACGAAAAATTGGCGTTGGAAGATTTGCGCGACATTTGCCTTTCTCTGCCGCAGGTTACGGATTTTTCGGCTTTTTCAAATCCGGCAGACGCCTTGGAACACGCCGCAAAGCAAAAAATCGATTTGGCATTTTTGGATATTGAAATGCCGGTCATGTCCGGGCTGGAACTTGCCGAGCGCCTGCTTCGTATTGACAAAAGCATCAAAATCATTTTTGTGACCGGATTTAAAGAGTATGCGTTTGATGCATTCGGCGTCAATGCAATCGGCTATGTGTTAAAGCCTTTCTCCGAAGATATGATTCGCCGTGAAATCGAAAAAGCGGCATCCCTGCAAACCGTTGCGGTTTCCAAACCTGTGCAAATCAAAACATTCGGGTATTTTGATGTATTTGTGCAAAATAAACCTGTGTATTTTTCCAGCAGTAAGGCAAAGGAATTGTTGGCATTGCTTGTGGACCGCCGCGGCGGCTCCGTCAGCACCGAAAACGCGATTTCTATGCTGTGGCCCGACCGCGATTATGACGAAACCGTGCAATCGCTGTTCCGCAAAGTGCTGAAAAGTTTGCGCGTATCGCTCTCTGACGCGGATATTTCCGACATTCTCATTGATGTGCGCAACCAACGCAGTGTGGATACGGAGAAATTTTCCTGCGATTTGTATGCGGTGTTGCAAAAGGAACGCGCGGCGATGGAGAGTTACACAGGCGAATATATGCAGGGCTACCAATGGGCACAAAGTACGAAACAACATTTAGATACAATTTGCGGGAGGGCATAAAAATGTTATCGGATATTGAAATTGCACAGGCGGCAGAGATGCAGCCGATTGTGAAAATTGCAGAAAAACTTTCGATGGATGCAGACGATTTGGAACTGTACGGCAAATACAAGGCAAAACTGCCGCTTTCGCTTTGCGAAAAATACAAAGACAGACCGGACGGCAAACTGATTTTGGTGACGGCAATTAACCCCACCCCCGCAGGCGAGGGGAAAACCACCGTGACTGTCGGCTTGGGCGAAGCCATGCAAAAAATCGGCAAAAACGCCGTGATTGCGCTTCGTGAACCGTCTATGGGGCCTGTGTTCGGTGTCAAAGGCGGCGCGGCGGGCGGCGGCTATGCGCAGGTTGTGCCGATGGAGGACATCAACCTGCATTTCACGGGCGATATGCACGCGCTGACTGCGGCGAACAACCTGCTTTGCGCGGTGATTGACAATCATTTGCAACAGGGCAACGAACTTCGGATTGACCAAAGAAGAATTCTCTTTAAACGCTGTCTCGATATGAATGACCGCGCGCTTCGCAATGTGATTGTGGGCCTCGGCGGCAAGGTGAACGGCGTTCCGCGTGAGGACAATTTTATGATTACCGTTGCAAGCGAAGTGATGGCGATTTTGTGCCTTGCGTCGGATATCGATGACCTCAAAGCACGGCTCGGCAATATTTTGGTGGCTTACACCTTGGCGGGCGAGCCTGTGTATGCGCGCGATTTGCAATGCGTGGGTGCTATGGCGGCACTTTTAAAAGACGCCATCAAACCGAATTTGGTACAGACGCTGGAAAATACCCCCGCGCTGATGCACGGCGGGCCGTTTGCGAATATTGCACACGGGTGCAACTCTGTTACTGCAACAAAGTTGGGGTTGAAATTGGCCGATTATTGCATTACCGAAGCGGGCTTCGGCGCAGACCTCGGCGCAGAAAAATTCCTCGACATCAAATGCCGCTTTGCAGGGCTCAAACCGTCCTGCATCGTCATTGTGGCGACCATTCGCGCACTGAAATACAACGGCGGCGTGGCGAAAGCCGACCTCGGTGCGGAAAATGTGGAGGCACTCAAAAAAGGCATTGTGAATTTGAAAACCCATATTGAAAATATGCAAAAATACGGTGTGCCTGCCGTGGTGGCAATAAACCGTTTCGGCACGGATACCGACGCGGAAATTCAAGTGATTGCAGAGTTCTGCCGCGAAATGGGCGTGGAAGTATCTTTAACCGAAGTGTTCGCCAAAGGCGGCGCGGGCGGTATGGATTTGGCAGAGAAGGTTTGCAAAACCATCGAGGAAAAACCGTCGAATTACCACCCGCTGTATGACACCGCGCTGTCAATCCCCGAAAAACTTGAAACCATTGCGAAAGAAATTTACCGCGCAGACGGTGTGAATTTCACCGCGCAGGCGAAAAAGAATCTGGCGGAAATTGAGGCGCTCGGCAAAGGCAACTTGCCTGTCTGTGTGGCAAAAACGCAATATTCTCTGTCGGACAACCCCGCGCTTTTGGGCGCGCCGCGCGGCTTTACTTTAACCGTGCGCGAATTGCGACTGTCGGCGGGTGCAGGCTTTGTGGTCGCGCTCACGGGCGACATTATGACGATGCCGGGGCTGCCGAAAGTCCCTGCCGCATACAATATTGATGTGGACAGTGACGGCAATATTTCGGGGCTGTTTTAAACTGCTTTGCCGCATATAATAAACGGCGAAAAGGTCTTGCTTAAAAAGCAAGACCTTTGTTTGTCACCCAGCCAAATTTTGTTGCCGAAAATTGTATAAAATGCAGAAATTCCCGATTTTATATCATATTTCTTGACTTGCGCGCAGGAAAACGATATGCTTATAAAAGAGACTGTATTGCGTTATTTTCAAGGAATCGAGGTGTGTAAAATGCAGGCGGGTATGAAACAAATTCAAATTGCACCCACCTCGGATTTTGACGCGGCGTTTGCCCAGCGCGAAAGCGGCATTGCACACACGCCGTACCAGGCGGAGTGTGCATTTTTCGATTGCATTCGGCAAGGCGATGTGCATTTGCTTGGCGAGAAAATGCAACAGTATTTTCAAAACGGCGTGGTGGTCGGAAAACTGTCCGAAGACGCGCTTCGTCAAATGCAGTATTGGGGCGTCAGTTCCGTAACCCTCGCGGTGCGCGCCGCCATACAGGGCGGGCTTCCGGAAATGACCGCCTACAATTTGAGCGACCGCTATATTCAGCAGATTGACAAAATGCAGTCCCCCGATGCGATTTTGGCATATTTAATTGAAAAGGCGGGGGAACTTGCCGTACTGGTTTCCAAAGTGCGCGGGCAACTTCGCTATTCGCCGTATGTGCGCCGCTGTATGGCGTGCATTGAACACCGCTTGCACGAAAAAATCACCGTCTCGTTTTTGGCAAGTGAAATCGGCATTACTGCGGACTATCTTTCCGCCGTGTTTAAAAAAGAAACGGGCGAACCGTTAAGCCGCTATATTTTGAACCGTAAGTTAGAAGAAGCAAAGCGGTTGCTTGAAAACGGCTGTGACAGCAATTTTGTGGCGTATACGCTCGCCTTTTGCTCGGAGTCTTATTTCATTGCCTGCTTTAAACGGGCGTTTGGCGTTACACCGCGCGGCTATGTTGCAGACAAACTCAACAAAGGAATTTAAAAAACAATCACGGAAATTTTATTTTTTCTTCGGTATTTTGATATGCTTTTTTGCTTTTCTTCGGTGAAATAATAACATAGAAAGCGTAAAGCACCGAAGCGTCCCGAAAAGCGGACAGCCGCTGTGGTATACTTGCGGCAAAATACTCTGAATGAGGAGCTTTTATGAATGTGTTGGAAATTGTAACAGCGGTTTTTGCATTACTTGCCGCTTTCGGCGTATTGGCGGTGCTTGTACTGCTTCTTCGCAAAAAGGATGGCGGCGAAAAGGCGGCGTTTGACCGCCTTTCGGAAAAATTGGACGCGGTGCAAAAAACCACAGCAGACGAATTTGCCCGCAACCGTATGGAATTGGCGAACAGTTTGGACGCTTTGGGCAAAAAACTCGACGCGATGACCAAGGCGAATTACGAACATCAAATTTCATTGAGCGAAACGGTTACAAAATCGTTGAACGATATTCGTGACCGTATGGCGGAGCAAAGTGAAAAACAAACAAAATTGATTGAAAATGCCATCGGCAAAATGCAGGAAAGCAACGAGAAAAAACTCGATGAAATGCGCGCAACGGTGGACGAAAAACTGACTTCGACTTTAACCACGCGCTTGAATTCCTCGTTTAAAACGGTTTCCGAGCAACTGGAAAAACTGTACACCTCGTTAGGGGAAATGAAAGAACTTTCCGTCGGCGTGACGGACAATGTCGGTGCGCTCAACCGTGTGCTTACGAATGTCAAGGCGCGCGGCACTTGGGCGGAAGTGCAACTGGAGTCCATTTTAGACCAAACCATTCCGAATATGTATGACAAAAATGTCGCCACGGGGGAAAAGGACACCGAGCGCGTGGAATTTGCCATTCGCATTCCCGCAAGCGACGATAAAACGAAAATTACCTATTTACCTGTGGACTCGAAATTCCCGTTGGAGGATTATGTGCGGTTGTGCACCGCCGCCGACCGCGCGGACGCCGAGGCAGTACGGCAGGCGCGCAAAGAGTTAGAGGCGCGCGTTTACAGCGAGGCAAAACTGATTAAAAAATATATCAATGTGCCCAAAACCACACCGTTTGCAATTATGTATCTCGCCACGGAAGGTTTGTACGCCGAAATCGTATCGTCACAGTCCGGGGTGCTCGAAAAAATCCAAAACGATTGCAATGTGATGGTGGCGGGGCCGTCTACCATTACGGCGTTGCTCAATTCGCTTTCTATGGGCTTCAAAACCGTGGCAATCAATGAAAAAGCCAACGAAGTACGATTGTTGCTTGGCGCGGCAAAGGCGCAGTATGAGAATTTCGGCACGATTTTGGAGAAAGCGAAAAAGAAAATCGACGAGGCGGGCAAAACGCTGGACGATGCCCAGCACCGCAACACGATTATCCGCAAAAAACTGAAAACGGTGGAGGATTTGGAGCAAGCCGACGCCGCAGAACTTTTGGGACTTTCGGACGGGGATTTTGCGGAATCATAAATCGTTCTTTGCCGAACCCGAAAGAGAAATGAAAGTAAAAAATAAAAATTATATAAACGGAGGCATACTATGAAGCATCCTGAAATTCTTTCCAAAATGACGCTGGAAGAAAAAGCGTCGCTGTGTTCCGGTTTGGACTATTGGCACACCGCCGCAGTCAAACATGCCGATGTACCGTCCATTATGCTCACCGACGGCCCGCACGGTATCCGCAAACGCGTGGAGGAAAAAAGCAAAGACGAAAAAATGTCCTTAAAGGGCGTGCCCGCCATTTGCTACCCGACTGCGTGCGCGACCGCTTGCTCGTGGGACTCCGAATTGATTTACAAAATGGGCGAAGCGCTCGGCGACGAGTGCTTGAAAGAGCGTGTTTCCGTGCTTTTGGGACCGGGCACCAACATTAAACGCTCGCCTTTGTGCGGCAGAAACTTCGAATATTTTTCGGAGGACCCGTATTTGGCAGGCGAAATGGCGGCATCGTTTATCAACGGCGTACAAAGTAAGGGCATCGGCACTTCCGTCAAGCATTTTGCGGCGAACAACCAAGAAACCCGCCGTATGACGGTGAACGCAGTTGTCGATGAGCGCGCGCTGCGCGAGATTTACTTAGCACCCTTTGAAACGGCGGTCAAAAAAGCACAGCCGTGGACGATTATGGCGGCGTACAACCGCTTAAACGGCACATACTGCGCCGAAAACAAATGGTTGCTTACCGATGTGCTTCGCAACGAATGGGGCTACAAAGGCATTGTTGTCACCGACTGGGGCGCGGAAAATGACCGCGTGACCGGTCTTCTTGCGGGGCAGGAATTGGAAATGCCCTCTTCGGACGGCGTGGGCAACAAACAAATCGTCGCCGCCGTCAAACAGGGGCTTGTTGAAGAAAGTTATTTGGACGAACTCGTGGACCGCTTGATTGATATGGCGCTCAAAGGCGAAAAAGTGCTCGGTGATTATACGTATGACGCCGCGGCGCACCACAAACTCGCGCGTGAAATCGCGGGGCAGTGCATGGTGCTGATGAAAAATGAAGGCGACTTGTTGCCGCTTGACAAAAAAGCGAAAATCACCGTTATCGGCGAAATGGCGAAAAAACCGCGTTATCAAGGTGCAGGTTCGTCGCTGATTAATCCCATTCAGTTGGACTCCGCGTTTGAAACCTTCGTACAAATGGGCGTGGAATTCCAGTATGCGCCCGGCTATTCCACTGCGAAGAAAAACAAAATTTCCGACGATACATTTGTTTCCGAAGCCGTCAGCAAGGCAAAAGATGCCGAAGCAGTGCTGTTGTTTATCGGTTTGACCGACGAATTTGAAACCGAGGGCAATGACCGCAAGCATATGCATTTGCCGCCGCTCCACGACCGTTTGGTCAACGAGGTTTTAAAGGTCAACAAAAATGTGATTGTGGTGCTTTCGGGCGGTTCTTCCGTTGAAATGCCGTGGGCAGACGAAGTGCCGGCAATTCTCAATACATTCTTGACAGGGCAGGCAAGCGGCAGTGCGGTTTGCGATGTGCTGTTCGGCGATGTCAACCCCTGCGGCAAATTGGCGGAAACCTACCCCT